>NZ_JACAGG010000001.1:0-29915 GCF_030324375.1 Empedobacter sp. R132-2 | reverse complement strand
GTCACGAAGCCAAACAGAAATGTTTGGCTTTTTTTATTTATACTATTCTCTTTTAATTTAATTTCCTTTCGAGTATTTCAGCATGAATTCTGATCGATAGGTTTCTCCTATTGGAATCTCAAACTCGTTCATATAAATTGTATGATTATCAAATGAATTGATATGTTTTGAATTTATGATATATGATTTACTAACGCGTATAAAAAATTCTGAATCTATTTTCTGATGAATCGTTTTTAAATTCATTGCCGTAATTAACTTCTGTGTCGTCGTATAAAGCACTACATAATCTTTCAAACCTTCTATGAACAATATTTCAGAAAAACTTATTTTATATTGTTTTCTGTCGGCTTTTATAAATAAAAAATTATCATCATTCTCTTCAACAGTATTTTCTTCAACCTTTTTAGTTGTAAGAAAATTGTTATAAAACGTCGCCTTGTTTATCGCTTTTTCTAAGCGCTTTTTATCGATTGGCTTTAATAAATAATCGATGGCATCTAATTCATAACTATCTATTGCATATCTTGAATAAGCTGTTGTAAAAATTATTAAAGTATTTCTAGGTACATTTTGTGCAAACTCTATCCCATTAATCAATGGCATTTCTATGTCAAGAAATATAACATCTGGTTGTGTTGTACTTAAAAACTTTGAAGCTAAAGCTGCATTCGGAAACTTTCCCAAAATTTCTAATTCAGAAACTTCGTTTATTAATAACTCCATTTCTTCACTTGCCAAAGGCTCATCATCTATTATAATACAATTCATATTGGGATTATTAAATTAACAACATATTCATTTTTTGTAGATTCTATATTTAAAGTATACATTTTACCATATAAAAGTTCTAATCTTCTTGTAATATTTGGAAGTCCCAAACCTTTAAATTTATTATTTGGAATAATGTAATTAGGATCTAAAGAATTTATACAAAAAAAGTGTAAATGATTATCAATAATCGAAACTTTCACCTTTATATAAGTTGCATCTCCATTTAAATTAACACTATGCTTTATGGCATTTTCTACAAACGTTGTAAATAAATTAGGTGGAATGTATGTCGAGTTTAATTCGCTTTTATTCGCTTCAGTCTCTATAACTACATTTAAATTTTCTTGACGAATTTTCTCTAAATCTAAAAAATTAGCTAAAAATTTCAATTCTGAGGAAACAGGTGTTTTTTCTTCATTATTTTCATATAACTGATACCTTAAAAAATCTGAAAGTTTCATAATAACATCTGTCGCTACCTCAGGATCTTTTCTAATTAATGCTTTTACATTATTCAACATATTGAATAAAAAATGAGGATTAATTTGATTTTTCAACTCATTTATCTCCATTGAAAATGTCAAATTTTTCAATTCAGATATTTGTCTATTATCTGCAATCCATTTCTGAAAAAGCTTTAATGTTGTTGTCATCATAATAATTGGCACAACAACTATAAGCCCTTCATAGCCTCTTCTTATATTTTCACCAAATTGTCTAGGATTTGCTATTCTATACTTTTCAAAAAACACATCTAATGATTGACCAATAATATTTATACCTACATAAACTAAAATTGTTAATAGTAATAGATATAAAATATAGTAACCTTTAAAAAAGAACTTTGGAACCAATATATAAATATTGATGTATGTTTTTAATACAAATACTACAAACAGTAATAGAATAACATAATATCTATAGATACCATAATAGTTAGATACAAATGCAGAACTGTATATCACTAATAAAAATCCAGCAATAAAAAGTAAATGACGAGAAAATCTAAACTTTTTATCTACTAGAAAATTTATAATTTTTTGATTTTTTGATTGAGGTAACAATGAATTCATTTTTATAAAAAAATCTTATCTATAACAAAGGTAATTGATAAATCTATTCCATTATTAAAGTTTATACAAACCATTGTTTTTATTATACTTCTTCTTTTTTTTATGGTTGGTATAAAAAAATCTAGTGTTGGTATAAAAAACTATTAAAACCATTTTTTTATACTTTTCTTAGCCATTCAATTTACAAAACATGAAATACTATGAGTGTGAAAAATTTTAATCATTGGGTAAATAAATTAAATCTTCTAGATTTTTCTGCAACAGAAAAAGAAGATAAAATTATTCAAATAACAGATCTTAATCGTTTTATACAATGTTACGATCCGACATTAGAAATTGTAGATTGTATACATCATGATTTTTGTATTATTGAAAAAAATGAACTTATTAAAGAAGTGAAATTAATGGATATTTCTAATCTTATAAATAACGAAACAATTTCTATAAATAGAAACAAGGAATCTTGGTTTGTCCTTGTAAATGACAAGTTAGATACAACCTTAAAATCAATTTTAAAAACGATAGAAGAACACAATATCAGTAAGATTTATGATAAAGTATTTGTCTTCAATTTTTTTCAATCGAGTATTCACGAAATCAAATAATAATTAATGTATTCAATAAAACAAAAAGCAATTACAAGTTTATTGCTTTTA
This sequence comes from Empedobacter sp. R132-2, assembly GCF_030324375.1. Lineage (NCBI taxonomy): Bacteria > Pseudomonadati > Bacteroidota > Flavobacteriia > Flavobacteriales > Weeksellaceae > Empedobacter > Empedobacter sp. R132-2. The sequence continues at coordinate 27,412 of NZ_JACAGG010000001.1, read as the reverse complement.
CTTTCAACTTTGTCTTTTGCTCAGAAAAAGGATAGTGTTCAAAAAAGAGCTGTTGCTTTTGTCGCAGATAAATTCCCCTTTACTCGTGTACTTAATGTAGAATATACAAATCTTACACCTTATAAGTTTTCTCAAAAGTTAGAAGATAGCAACTTTAATTTACCTGAAAGTAAAGTGAAAAATTTTCAACAAATAAAAGCAAATGCTAATTTGTATTTTTTCAAAAAAGAGAAATGGACAATATCTACAGCACTTAATTATAAGTACACAACAGCAAATATAGATAACCTTAGTTCTACTATGAATGAAACGAAACAAAACTTTCATTATCATTCGGAAGCTGTAACAGTAAGTCACATTTCTAAACTGTGGAAAAAAACAGCTATATATTCTGCTACTGCATCAGTTGATGGTAACGAAAATAGTTTTGAAAGATTCCGTGGTTTACTAACAGGTAGTATAATGATTACGGCAAACGAAAGAACTAAATTACTTTTAGGTTTAGCTGTAATTATAGATCCTAGTTCGCAAGTACCTACATTCCCAATTATTTCTTACGAACATAAATTTAAAAATGGTTGGGTAGCCGATATCATACTTCCTAAAAGAATAATGATGAAAAAAGATGTATTTAATAATGGTCGATTTTCTCTTGGGAGCGAAATGGATGTTACATCATTCTATTTTGATCAATCAAATAAAACATTTGAATTTAGACAAACAGAAATTAATAGTGGTGTAATGTATGAACATAGAATTGGTGATTTTATTGGTACTGTAAAAACAGGACTACGTAGCATTCCTACAGGAAGAATCTTTGAAAAAAATGAATCTTTTAATGACTATATATACGAGTATAGACCAAAATCATCTTTCTATTTCAACTTTGGTATATCGTACAACCCATTTGGTAATAAAAAACGATAAATAACATACGTTTGTTGCGATTTCATTAAATTAAATAAAATCTATAGTAATAAAAAATAAATTTGTCGTAAATTTGCACCCATAATTTTCAAGGATGCAAAACATTAGAAATATTGCGATTATCGCACACGTTGACCACGGTAAAACTACATTGGTTGACAAAATTCTTCACAGCGGAAACGTTTTTAGAGAAAACCAAGAGTCTGGTGAATTAATCATGGATAACAATGATATCGAGCGTGAGAGAGGGATTACGATCTTTTCTAAAAATGCTTCGGTAGATTATAAAGGTGTAAAAATCAATGTGATTGACACTCCTGGTCACGCGGATTTCGGTGGAGAAGTTGAGCGTGTGTTGAAAATGGCTGATGGGGTTATCTTATTAGTAGATGCTTTCGAAGGACCAATGCCACAAACGCGTTTTGTTTTGAGTAAAGCATTAGAATTAGGATTAAAACCATTAGTTGTAATTAACAAAGTTGACAAAGAAAACTGTCGTCCTGATGAGGTATATGACAAAGTTTTCGAATTATTCTTCAACTTAGATGCAACAGAAGAGCAATTGGAGTTTCCAGCATTCTATGGTTCATCTAAACAAGGATGGTTCAATACAGAAAATGTACGTGTAGACGATATTTCTCCATTAATGGATGGTATTCTTGAACATGTTCCTGCTCCAGAAGCTTACGAAGGTTCTTTACAAATGCAAATTACATCTTTAGATTATTCTAAATTCTTAGGACGTATTGCAGTTGGTAAAGTAAGCCGTGGTGTTATTAAAGAAGGGGATTGGGTTGCTTTAACAAAACCTGATGGAACGTTCAAAAAACATAAAATCAAAGAATTATATACATTTGCTGGTTTAGGTAAAGTAAAAGCTACTGAGGTAAAAGCGGGTGATATTTGTGCTGTTGTTGGTATCGATGGTTTCCAAATTGGAGATACAATTGCAGATCCAGAAAATCCAGAAGCATTACCAGTTATGCATATCGACGAGCCTACAATGAATATGTCTTTCGGAATTAACAACTCTCCATTCTTTGGTAAAGACGGTAAATTTGTTACTTCTCGTCACTTAGTAGAGCGTTTAGAAGATGAGTTAGAGCGTAACTTAGCTTTACGTGTAGAGCCAACAGAAGATTCTAATACACAATTAGTTTACGGACGTGGTATCATGCACTTATCTGTATTAATTGAAACAATGCGTCGTGAAGGTTATGAGTTGACAGTTGGTCAGCCTCAAGTAATCTTCAAAGAAATTGATGGTGTAAAATGTGAACCATATGAAACATTAGTTATTGATGTTCCGGATGATTATTCTTCTAAAGCAATCGACTTAGTAACTCAACGTAAAGGTGATTTATTAGTAATGGAAGCAAAAGAAGGAATGCAACACTTAGAGTTCGAAATTCCATCTCGTGGATTAATCGGATTACGTTCTCAAATGTTAACTTCTACTGCTGGTGAAGCTGTAATGGCACACACTTTCTTAGAATATAAACCATTCAAAGGAGCAATCGCTGGTCGTTCTGCAGGTGTAATTATTTCGAAAGATCAAGGTACATCAACTCCTTATTCTATTGATAAATTACAAGATCGTGGAAAATTCTTTATCGAGCCAGGTGAAGAAGTTTACGAAGGAATGATTATCGGAGAGCATTCTCGTAACAATGATTTAGTAGTAAATGTTGTTGAAGCTAAAAAATTGAACAATATCCGTGCAGCTGGTAAAGATGATTCATCTTCTATCGCTCCAAAAACAGAAATGACTTTGGAAGAATGTATGGAATATATCCAAGCTGATGAATGTATCGAGGTAACTCCAAATTTCATCCGTTTACGTAAAATTCACTTAAAAGAAGTAGATCGTAAGCGTTTCGAAAAATCAATGAGCTAATCATTTGAAATTATATATCACAAAAAAACCAGAAGTTAATCTTCTGGTTTTTTGTTTTAAATAGATTCGATTTTATTTTTAAGTGCTTTAATTGCGAAATTTAATTCATCTTTAGAAGCGTTATATTCTACTATTTCACCTTTAATTTTGAATCTCGAAACATTAAAACCTTCTTCAATATCATTGTACCAAATCAAATAATTTTCGTATACAGCAACTACCCAAAAATTATCCTCAATAACATCATCACATTTCCATATTTCAGGAGAAATTTTAATTTGATTCCAAAATAATAAAGTTTTGTCCTCCATATTTTGTTCAGAAAAATAAATTTCGAGCATCAAATCCTTTTTAGGAAAATTTATCCAATTATTCATTAATAAGTACTTTTTAATAAAATCCAATCTTCAAATTTTTGAGTTTGAGTTGAATTTGGTTCAGTCCATTCGATAATATACCAATAACTATCGGAAGGTAGCGCTTTTCCATTCAATTTTCCATCCCATGTATAATTGTTTGCTTCCGAACCTGTAAATAATAATTTTCCTTTTCGATTATAAATGACAAATTTCGGATTGATTTTACTTTTTAATTGCGAATAATCCAACACATCATTTTTACCATCACCATTTGGAGAAATAAAATTGATTAGTTTAATCAGCGAAAATTCTTTCGAAATAGGCAAACAATTATCTGCCGATTTCACAGAAATTGTATGAGTTCCTAAAGTTACATTTGTGAAAATATTTGAAGATTGAAAAGTGCCATTATCCAATGAATACAGATATGGAGGCGTAGATCCAGTGACTTTTATGGTCACCGTAGAACCTTGAATTTCGATAGATTGAATAGTTGGATCTTCGGCTTCAATAACTTTTACTTCTTGTGTATAAAAACAACCATTCAATCCTAACTTCACATAATAAGTTCCAACAGGAACATTTGTAATTGATTGATTTTTGTCGCCATTATGTAACCATTCGTAAGTTTTAAATCCTGGACCTGCGTCTAAAGTCGTCGTTGTTCCTTTGCAAATTGTAAGATCTTTTAAGGTTGATGATTTTCCTGATTGTTTGAAAATAAAATGAATTGGAGCAACGTTTTCGCATAAACCATTTTGTCTAAATCTTATCCAAAATGTTTGATCAGAATTGATAGTTCGTGTTGCGTTGATTGTATTTTGTCTATTTTTTGCATCAGCTTCGCTTAAATAATAAGTTGGAGATCCATAAATACCTGTAACCAAGTCATCAACATAATCTGATAAATTGATTTCTTCATTATTACTTAAATCCTCATCACAAATTTCTATTGGAGGAATTATGTTTGCAACACTTAAATGATTTAATGTAAAAGTAATTTCTTTAATAATAGGCTTACAAGTTTCGATTTGAACACGAATCCAAACTTCTTTAGATGTCTGAATTTCATTTAATTCGAAATTCGTTATTTCAGCAGAAATATTATCATTAGCATCTTGTTCAGTTTCAAAATATTTCACTTGATGATTAGAGTAATCTTCTACAATTCTATCAGTATAGTCATTTAAATTTATTTGTGCTTTTCCATCTAAATCATCATCACAAATAGAAAAACGATTTTGATATATTTGCGGTTCTTTTTGTACAGAAACATTAATATGTCCTTTCAAAGAACAACCTGTATTTTGTGTAATTTCTACTTCGTAATAACCAGTTTCGGTTACGGTTAATTTTGCATTTGTTTCACCAATAATTTCTTCACCATTTTTGTACCATTTATAGGCTGTAGCATTGGTAGTTGTAGCATCTATTGTTGCAGATGTTCCAGAGCATAATATAACATCAGAACCTAAACTTTTTGACCCTACAAAACTTCCAGCTTTCAAAAAAACGGCAGAATCATAACGACCTCTTGAATCTCCATGATCGGCAATAACCAATTTGATGTGATATTTTGTATCAGCTTCTATTTGTGCGTTTGCTTTCAAAACTTTTGTTTGTCCATTGAAATTCGTTGGACTATTTGCAGAATTAAAACCTCCAAAATATGATATATTTCGAGGGCAATCTCTTGCGCCATTTATAGTTAATGAAGTAACAGGAATAGTTGTATTTGGAATTAATGCAATGTTTTGATAAGGTTCAGAATTATCTGCTTTTTTGATTAAGAAGGCAAAAGCATCAGAATAATCACAATTATCAATTCGATATTCTTCTGAAAGAAACATGTACTCGAAACTAATTTGATCTGTTGTAAGGTTTGATACAAAATCAAATTCGAGAGATGTAGCATTTAAAATTTTGTCATGAGGTAAATTAGATTGTATCAAAATATCAATTAAGTCTTGATCTCCTCCCCAATTAATTCCATAAAAACTTTGTAAAGTAGCATTTGGACCTTCAGCAGCTTTTGCTTTTCCAGTAGATAAAATAATTCCTTCGGAAAGATCAAAATTACTAGTTCCTTTTGTAAAATAACCATAGCTTATTTCATCATAAGATCTATTGTATCCAGAAATATTAATATTAGAAATAGTAATACAACCTGTGTTTGTTCCAATAAATTTATCAATTAATTCTTCTTTCGATAAAGATGTATCTACCAGAATATATTGACCAAATAAAAAACTATTTAGTGTAAAAGTAAAAAAGAGTAGGAGAATTATTTTTGAATAAAAGTGTTTCATAAAAAATAATTTAGATAAAAAAACTGCTAAATAACTTTAAAATATAAAGTTTATTTAACAGTTTTAGGAATTTTATTTATCGAAAAATAGTCTTAGCCTATTTTTCCTAAATTTTCTGCAATAGTTTCAATGAAAGATGTTAATGGTTTTTTTGCCATCATTTCGATCATCATATTGAAATTTCCATCAAAATCTAACGTAACATCAGACGAATTCTCATCAACAGCATCAATAGAAATTGTCAAAGTATATTCAAAAGCAGGTGCAGGAGATTCGAAAACAATTTTCGATGGCTCAACTGTCTCTTTCAAACGCATTCCAACCTTTGGTAAAGCACCAACACCAACCGTAAATCCTTTTCCAGATTCGTGAATTTCAAACGATTTTGTATCCTCTGGCATCAATTGCTCATAATTCTTCATATCCAACAAAAAAGTGTATGCTTCTTGTTGATTTTTTGCAAAACGGACTTTATTTGTATTTACCTTCATATCCTTGTGAGTTTTTTATAAATTTGTAACAAATCGTTCAAATGTACAAAGTTTTTTTTAATGAAAGTTTGTTAACTTTCAGCAACCAATCTAATCCAGAAGCAAAAAATATTTTGTTTCAAAATGAAGCTCAATTTGATGAATCTTTTCATTTATTATCATCAAAAGCAGCAACTTTAGTCAATATTTTTAGTGAAGATATTGATGATGTTTGGACGAAATTCTTAAAATATTACAAACATATACAAGCTGCGGGCGGAATTGTTCGTAATCCGCAAGACGATTATTTGTTCATTTTTAGACTTGGAAAATGGGATTTGCCAAAAGGTAAAATGGAGAAAGGAGAATCGAGAGAACAATCTGCAATTCGTGAAATTGAAGAAGAGTGTAGTTTGACAAATTTGGAGTTGAAACGATTTTTAATACCAACTTTTCATATTTATTTTTTGAGAGAATATATTATCAAAGAAACATTTTGGTTCGAAGTTTTTTATGACGGTGTTGAATTGCCTTTGCCACAAACTGAAGAAGGAATTGAGTCGGTTGAATGGAAAAAAGAGAATGAAATTCCTGAGTTATTAGAAAATTCTTATCCAAATATTAAATTATTGATGGATAATTATTTAAATTTGAACTAAATAAAATTAATATGAAAAAATATATATTAACTTTTTGTGCCTTAACATCTTTTGCTTTGACAACTAATGCTCAAACGAAAAAAGAAACCAAGGTTAAAACTGAAAAAGCTTCTAAATCTCAATCAAAAATTTTAGATAACGGAACCGCAAAAATAGACGATTTATACGCGTATCAAGTGTATGGAGAATCGTTTGATATCAAAAATACATTGACGAAAAATGAACTTGGAAAGTTATACGATAAAATGAAAAGTGGTGATTCTTTGGAAAATGTTCAGTTTGTTTCGACGATAGAATCTGTTTGCAAAAAGAAAGGTTGTTGGATGAAAGTTGATCTTGGAAAAGGCGAAGAACAGTCGTTTGTGCGTTTCAAAGATTATGGATTTTTTATGCCTTTAGATGGTGAAAAAGCAAATGTTGTCGTGCACGGAAAAGCTTTTGTAAGTGAAATTTCTGTTGAGAAATTGCGCCATTATGCAGAAGACGCAGGAAAATCGAAAGAAGAAATTGCGAAAATTACAAAACCTCAGTTGCAATATAATTTTGAAGCTGATGGAGTTTATTTGAAAGAAAACTAAGATTTTTAACTCAATAATTAATCAAAACCTTTCTATTTTTTGAAAGGTTTTTTTATGAAATCAATTCTATAGAATATGACAAACTTATTTCAAGCCAATCCAAATCAGTATTTTTCTTTGATAGGAAAATCGGTAAATGACGAATTATTTCAATCATTTCAAACTGAATTTGAATCTGACATTTCAGAGCAAAATATTTCTCAAGGAAAAATTGTATTGTACAAAGAAAAAGGTATTTCGATGAAAATTGTTGATGAAATGATTGTTTCGATTAAATTTTATCTTTCTCCAAATCCAATTTGTAAGGTTTATGAAGGTCAAAATATTTTTGATTTGAATAGAAATGTTGATGAAACTCAGATTCGTAAAAATAATGATTATCAAAGAATTATTAATAATGATCCAAATCGTTTGGCAAATGATTATAGTCGTCTAAACTGTTTATTTTCTTTTGATTCGATGACTGGAGAATTCTTAACTATTGAAATATTAAACGAATTATAAAATGTTTTTTGCTGAAAAATTTCATATATTTATCTTAAATAATAGACCTTAAATGAAAAAATATTTAAGCTTGTTCTTAATGTTATTAACGTTTGCAGTTTTTGCACAATTGAGAGCGAATAATACGGAGTCTTATTACTCGATGAAAGGAACTTTTAATTCGGATAAAAAAGAGATTATAAAGAAAACAATCGAGAAAGAATTTGGTGAAGGAATTTTGGAAGAATCTGGTTATATCTGGACTGGACGAGGAAGTTTTGAAATTATTTTGAATGATAATTCACTTAAAATGGAGATTCAAAAAAGTACAGATAATCAAGAAATTGTAGATAAAATTAAAAATCTTGGAGATAAAATTCTTGCGACAAAAAATATAAATAAATTTAATACTTAAAAACGAGCTACAATTATTTTGTAGCTCGTTTTGTGTTAACGCTTCGTTAACCGTTCATTAACCAATGCAAATTAATCTTTTTCAGAATTTTATAAAAAAATAAAAATATGAAAAAGACATTATTTATCGCAATAACTTTAATAGCTTTTGCTTGTAACGGACAAACAGCTAAATCACAATCAGTTAGCAAAAATTCAAGTTCAACAACTCATTCTAATGTTTCAGTTAGTGTGAGTGATAGCAACGAAGTATATTCATACTCAGCAATTTTTGATAAACCAAAGTCGGCAAATGCAATCAAAGAAATCGGAAAAGTATTTGGAAAACCAGTGACTGAAGGAAAAAATTAGGTTTGGAGAGAAGGAGATTCCTTAGAAATAAAAGCAAGAGAAGGAAAAATTACAATTGAATTTGAAAAAGGTTCAACAAAATTATATGAAAAAGTAAAAGAATTAGGCGAATCTATTTCTGCTGTTGTAGGAGAAAAATAATCATTCTAAAACATATAAAACGGAAGTCAAATTTGGCTTCCGTTTTTAATTATTTTAATTCCCTATACTTAAAATCTTTTCCAAAAAAGTAATTCCATATTAAACTAATAAGAATGAAATTTGCTATTCCACGAATTGTTATAAATATCCCGAAATTACCAAAACGTTTGTATTTAATATGTGATAATTCTTCTTGATGATTAACTATATATTCGTACAAATAATAATCAAAAACTAACATTAAAAGGCTAAAAAGAACTAAAATGACATAATGAAAGAGCATAATGTCTTTAATTTTTTTTAGATTTTTATAGAATAATACAGCTCCAATAAAAGAAAAAAATACGCTTGAATGAAAAACAATTTCAGTTTTAGTATGAAGTTTTGGAACTTCATTATTCTCCTCAATGTCTTCAACTAAATTTGGTTCGAAAGAATTTTTCTTTTTTTCTTTTTCATGATAAATAATTTTAGATGAAATTAAATTTTTAATTCGAGTTGTTTCAATTTCAGAAAACTGAACATTTCGTTCATTTTTTAAAATTTCGAAAGCTATTTTTATTGCTTCAGGAACAAATCTAGAATCATCTTTGATATAAGAATTTAATTCATTTGTAGACAGCTTCTGAAGAACGCTTCTTTTAACTTGCATTAATTTAATCCTTATAAATCAAATATTTTGTTCTTATTTTCTTGAAAGCTTCCAAATCTTTTTGCCAAGTTGCTTTTATTTCTTCTTCTGATAAACCTGCTTCTATTTGTTTGCGCAATTCATCAGTTCCAGAAAGTTGATCAATCCACAACTTTTTACCATTCATCGTCCAAAAAGGTTGTTTCGTATTGTTTTTATACGCATTAATAAGCCATTTTAAATTGATGGCAGATTGATACGGAACATTCGATAAATCTTCACCGTAACAAACTTCATCTTTGAATTTTGGACTTGTTGCACCAGGTTTTGAAGTTGGCGTATATTGATAAGGCATATTTTTTAGGAATGGTGAACCATAAACTTGAAACTGAATATCTGTTCCACGACCTTCGTTGACGTTTGTTCCTTCAAACAAACATGTACTTGGATACAAATTGATCGCATGAGCATTTGGTAAATTTGGTGATGGTTTTACTGGTAAATTATACTTGGATTGATGGGTATAATTGATAAGTGGAATAATTTCCAAATCTGCTTTTACACCATTTGCTAGCCAACCTTCACCGTTTATCATTTGTGCATATTCGCCAATCGTCATTCCATAAACAATCGGAACATTGTGCATACCAACAAACGATTTATATTCATTTTTCATCACTGGTCCGTCTACATAATGTCCGTTCGGATTTGGTCTGTCCAATACAATTACTTTTTTACCATTCTCAGCTGCAGCCTCCATTACATAATGCAAAGTGGAAATATAAGTATAGAAACGAGCACCAACATCTTGCATGTCAAAAATCAAAACATCAACATCCGAAATTTGATTTGCTTTTGGTTTTTTATTGTCGCCATAAAGCGAAACAATCGGCAAGCCTGTTTTAGAATCAACACCAGATTTTACTTTCGCTCCAGCATCAGCATCACCACGAAAACCATGTTCAGGAGAATATAATTTTATAACATTTATGTTGTTTTTTAACAACAAATCAACTGTATGCATCGTTGTTCCATTAATTGTAGCAATTCCTGTTTGATTTGAAATTAAACCAACTTTTTTACCTTTTAGTTTCGAAAGATATTGCGTTGTATTTTCTGCTCCAACAAGAATAGTTGAATGATTATCTATCGTTTTTGATGTATTATTTTGAGCTAAAATTGGAGTAGAAAAGCCGAAAAAAATAACTGAACTAAGTAAACCAATTGATGTATATTTGACAAAGTTTTTCATTTCGTTTTGAATCATTTGAATTTAGACGAATTTAAAGCCTAAAGTTAGTTTTAATCTTATAAAAAATATATAATTTGAGTTTTTCTTGGTGGTTTTCAAAAAAAATTGCGCTTGGTAAAAATACTAAAAATAACTTATCGAGTATTATTATTCGAGTAGGTCAAATTGCGGTAGCATTAGGGTTGATTGTTTCTTTGGTGACAATTTCGACTGGTGTTGGAGCAAGAATGGCAATCAAAGAAAAATTGGCCGATTTTAATGGTCATATTACGATTAGAAACTATAATAGTAATACGTCATTAAATTCCGATTCATTATCACTTCATCAAGCTTTTTATCCAAAGTTTAAATCGATTCCAGAAATAGAACATGTACAAGCAATTGCCAATAAAAGTGGTGTTATCCGAACGGATGAAAACTTTAGTGGTGTGGTGTTCAAAGGAGTTGGAACAGATTATGATTCGGTTCGTTTCGAAAAATTTATGGTAAAAGGACATTTTCCTCGAATCAATAAAGATTCGATAATGGATGAGGTTTTATTATCTAAAAAGATTGCGGACGAAATGAAATTGGATGTTGATAGTTCGTTTGTGATGTATTTTATTCAAGAAGATACAAAGCCTATTTATCGTCGATTTACCATTTCTGGATTGTTCAAAACTGATATCAAAAATTTTGACGATCAAATTATGTTTGGTGATATCAAGCATGTGCAACGCCTTAATCGTTGGGATTCGACAACTGTTGGTGGTTTCGAACTATTTGTAAATGATGTCGAAAATATTGATCCAGTTGCAAAGCGTGTGCAAGAAAATATTCCATATAATTTGTATGCAGAATCAGCAACAGCATCTTTTGCTCAGATTAATGATTGGATTTCGATTTTCGACAAAAATATTGTCATTATTCTTTTTATCATGCTTTTTGTGGTGGTGATTAATATGGTGATGGTTTTATTGATATTAATTTTAGAACGAACACATTCAATCGGAATTTTAAAAGCATTTGGTGCGACAAATTGGCGAATCCGAAAATTATTCATCAATTACGCATTATTTATCATGTTACCAGGATTAATTGCTGGAAATGTAATTGGACTTGGATTATTATTCATTCAGAAATATTTCGGAATTATAAAACTTCCAGCAGAAAACTATTATTTATCAACAGCTCCAGTCTATTTAGACTTTGGCACAATTGTTTTATTAAATGCAGGAGCGTTATTAGTTTGTGCAATTGTATTACTTTTGCCTTCGTATATGATATCTAAAATTACACCTGCAAAAGCTATTAATTTTAGATAAAATTTAATGTTTTAATTTAAAAGTTAGAAAAAAATGAAATTCGCAAACAATATATTAGAAACGATTGGGAATACACCTTTGGTTAAAATTAATAAGATTACAAAGGATTTACCATGTACAGTTTTAGCAAAAGTTGAATATTTTAACCCTGGTCATTCTTGTAAAGATCGTATGGCGTTAAAAATGGTTGAAGATGCCGAAAAAGATGGTCGTTTAGTTCCAGGAGGTACAATTATCGAAGGTACTTCTGGTAACACAGGAATGGGATTGGCTTTGGCTGCTGTGATCAAAGGTTACAAATTAATTTGTGTGATTACAGACAAACAATCGAAAGAGAAAATGGATATTTTGCGCGCTGTTGGTGCAAAAGTTGTGGTTTGTCCTACGGATGTTGAGCCAGATGATCCACGTTCTTATTATTCAGTTTCTAAACGTTTGGCTCAAGAAACACCGAATGGTTGGTATGTCAATCAGTATGATAATCCATCAAATGCAATTGCGAATTATGAGCAAACTGGACCAGAAATTTGGGAACAAACAGAAGGAAAAGTAACGCATTTTATTGTTGGTGTTGGAACTGGAGGAACAATTTCAGGAGTTGGGAAATACTTGAAAGAAAAAAATCCTAATATTAAAATTTGGGGAGTTGATACGTATGGATCAGTTTTCAAAAAATATAAAGAAACAGGAATCTTCGACGAAAATGAAGTGTATTCTTATGTAACAGAAGGAATTGGTGAAGATATTTTACCAGAAAACGTAGATTTTGATATTATTGATGGATTTACAAAAGTGACTGATAAAGATGCAGCGGTTTATACGCGTCGTTTAGCTTTAGAAGAAGGTTTGTTTGTTGGAATGTCTTCGGGATCAGCGATCAAAGGATTGTTGCAAATGAAGGACGAATTCGGACCAGATGATGTTGTAGTAGTTTTATTCCACGATTCAGGTTCTCGTTATGTAGGAAAAATCTTTAACGATGATTGGATGCGTGACAGAGGATATTTGGACGAAGAAATCAAAACAGCTGTCGATTTAATCAAAGAACATGTTGATAAACCTTTGGTTACGGTTCGTACAGAGGAATTGGCTTCTCATGCAATTGATCGTATGCGTCGTTTCAAAATTTCTCAAATTCCAGTAATGGACGTGAATGGAATTGTTGGTTCTTTGGATGAATCAGATTTGTTTCAAGCATTTTTAGAAGATAGAAATGTTGCTGAAAAACCTGTTCACGAAATAATGGGAAAACCATATCCAGTCGTAAAAGCAGGAACATCTATCGAAGAAGTTTCGAAGTTAATTACAAAGGATAATCAAGCTGTTTTAATAGAATTAGAAAACGGAAAATATCATATCATCACAAAATATGATATTATTAACTCGATTAAATAACAAAAATCCTATCTTTGAAGCGATATGGGAATTGTATTAAAAGGTCAGAATTTAGTAAAAGATTACGGTAAAAAACATGTCGTAAAAAATGTGTCTTTTCAAGTAGAACAAGGAGAAATTATTGGATTATTAGGACCAAATGGTGCTGGTAAAACGACTTCTTTCTACATGATTGTTGGTTTGGTAAAGGCTACGCAAGGAAAAGTTTTTTTGGATAAACAAGATATCACAAACGATGCGATGTACAAACGCGCGCAAAAAGGTATTGGATATTTGGCGCAAGAAGCCTCTGTTTTTCGTAAACTTTCTGTAGAAGATAATATCAAATCAGTTTTACAATTCACGAAACATTCCAAAAAAGAGCAACAAATGCGCACAGATGCTTTGATTGAAGAGTTCTCGTTAGAGCATGTTCGTAAAAATCGTGGTGATTTACTTTCTGGAGGTGAGCGTCGTCGTTGCGAAATAGCACGTTGTTTGGCAACAGAACCTAATTTTATTTTATTAGATGAGCCTTTTGCTGGAGTTGACCCTATTGCGGTTGAGGATATTCAGAAAATTGTACGTTCGTTAAAAGATAAAAATATCGGAATCTTAATTACCGATCATAATGTATCGCAAACGCTTGCAATTACCGATAAAACATATATTATGTTCGAAGGTAAAATCTTGAAAGAAGGTTCGCCAGAAGAATTAGCAAATGATGAAGATGTTCGTCGCGTTTATCTAGGTGAAAACTTTATGTATCAGCAGATATAAATTACAATATAGTATTTTCTAAACCACTCAATTTTGAGTGGTTTTTTTTTAAAACTTCAAAATCATCTAAAATTAAAATTTGCTTAATTTTAAAAATTTCTGATTTTAATAGTTGCTTTTTCGATATATTTAACTACTAAAACTTACTGATAAAGAATGCTAAAACTCAACTATTATTTTGTTTGTCTGATTTCAATTTTTGTGTTGAATAGCTGTACACACGAATAAGATGCGATAAAAGAAACAAAAAAATCTACAAATAGAGGAGGAGTGGTGCTTACATTTGATGATGATTATGTGGACGAATGGTTCAATGCGAATTTAAAATTGAAACAATACAATTGGAAAGGAACGTTTTATGTAACGCATTTTGATAAGCTTTCGGAGAGTCAAATTCGTGAGTTAACTTATCTGCAACAAAACGGAAATGAGATTGCTGCGGATGGTTTAATTCATGTATATACAACAAAGTATATAAAAGAATTTGGAGGAAAAGAATTTATTGAAAAAGAAATCGCTCCAATGCTAAGTTTGATGAAAAACAAAGGTTTTGATGTAACCGATTTTTCTTATCCTTATGGCGATCGAAGTGTAGAATCGGGTCAATTACTTTTCAATCATTTTAAAACCTTAAGAGGAACAACTTATGGAAACGAAGCGCCTAATTTTCAGAACTGTTATTATCAAAATAAACCGTTATTTTTTGGTTTAGGAATCGATAATAGTTACGAGCATTTTAATGTGCCTTATTATATTTCGTTGTTGCAATATGCAAAGGATAACAATAAGATAGTCATTTTTTACGCGCATAAAACAGTTGCAAAAGCAATTAATAATTATGAAACTGAATTTAAAACCTTAGAAGAGATTTGCAAGTTTGTGAAGAATAATGATATGAAGTTTTATACAGTTAATGACTTACAAAAATTGAAATAAAAAAATGCTCAAATTCTTGAGCATTTTTCGTTTATTCTATAAAAAGTAAATCTCCTTTTTGATTAACAGCCTCTTTGAAATAAAGATAAACATCTTGTATATCAAAACGTCTAAAATTGATAGCGTTAGAAATATTTTGTTCAGGAAGTTGATAAATCATTTCAAAATTTAACATGCTACCAAAACCAGAACTCTCGATTTTTTCGACCAAAATTCCTAAAGATTCTAATCGTTCAATCAACCGATTAATTTCCAAATCATTATGTTTCATAATCTGTAAAACTTACTATTAAAGCGGTTTCAAAGCTAAAACATAAATTTTTAAAATAAGATTTTGAGAAATAAAATTATATGTTAAACCTTTCGATTCAAAACTTAATTCTCTCTCTTATAATTAATTATTTTAGAATATTTTTTAAATAATCTAACACATTTTCTATCGAATCAAATTGTTTTACACCATATTTTTCTGCCGTAATATCAACATTTCCTTTTCGCCAAAAACCATCTGGACAAATCACCAAAAGTTTTCCACTTTTTGCATACAATCCCATTTCTAACAAACTAATCGGACTTTTAGAATCTTTTCCAAAAAACATAATAATATAGTCTGCATTTTCTAATGCATTCAACTCCCATTCCACTTGTTTGCGAAATTCGGGCTCTTCTTTCACAGGCTTCCAAGCGGTATTCCAATCATCACGACGAGGATTTAGCAAGATGACTTTTTCATTTTTCAATTCTTTTGAAACCTTCGCTTGCCAATCTTCAGAATTTCTCATATCAATTGTTCCGCCCAAAAATATCTTTGTACGTTGATCATTTTTAGGAAGTTTATTCGGCGATTTTATTTCAAGAGATTGAGCAAAAATTGTAGTATTCAATAATAGAAATAAGGCAAATAAAATTGCTTTCATGTTGTTTTTGTTTCTGTAAATATAATGAGGTTGTTGATTTTGTATTTAATGACTTTTGTTAGAATTGGCTTGAAACAAAGAATATTTAACATAGATTTTATACTTTTTGAATAGATTTGAGGTTGTTTAGTATAAATAATAATCATACATGAAAAAGTTATTACCTTTTTTTGCTGCTTTTGTAATCTTTTCTTGTCAAGAAGACGAAGTGACAACTCCAGTCAAAGAACAGCCTACGAATCCTCAACCAACGGAAACTGAAATTTTCAAATTCGATAAAAATGTTTCAATTTTAGATGCATACTATTACAAAGGAATAAACGGAAAAGATTATCCGGTAGAAGCAGAAGCTTTTTTCAAGAAAACGTGGACGCTTTACGAAGATCCTTCTGTCAAATCTATTGAATTGAAAAAAGATTCGATTATAATCAATGAAGAATTGAAAACGTCTAAATTTAAATCAACTATAGAAGAAAATAATCTGTATGCTACTGACGGTTCAAGAAAAATATTGTTGGGTCGAATTGATAAAACAACAAATTCATTTTATTTGTTCAAACATTTTGAGTCTTATGCTGTTGTAGATCCTGAAAATGGAAGTTCTGCTTCTGGTAAAAGTTCTTCTTTTGGAAAAATTACAAAAGACAATATTTTTCCAAGAATTATAGATAAGCCTGAAAGTTTAAAACAAGAAGGAGCTTATGTTTTTTGGAATAATGTTGAATATAAATTTGTGAAATAATAACAAAAAAAGCTAAGTGTCAATTGACGCTTAGCTTTTTAAATTTAAATATTTGGATGATATTGATGTGACACTATTTTGTTGGCTCTTTGTGAGCTTTAGGCGTATGTACGATATAGAAATAAACAGATTTATCATCATTAGACGGATAAATTCTGTAAGTAAATTCTTGTTTTGTTAAAACTGTAATGTCAACAATTCGTGTAAACAAAACTTCTACTGCATCATTTTTAGCAACGATTGTTCTTGTTTTTCCTTCTTCAGAAACAGACCAATCTCCTTTCATTTTTGGCGTATCATCTAAATTGAACATAGTAAATGTATCATCTTTTTTGAAATAGGTATAACCTACAAAATTAGAAACATTAGTGTCTGTTAAGGCTACATTTTGTCCTTTATTGTTCAAAGCATTAGTTGTTTCCCAAGAAGTAAAGGATAAAATTTCGCTTGGCGTTAATTGCTCTGTAATTCCTGAATCATCATCATTGTTACAACTAAAAAGTGTTAATCCAACCAATAATACAAAAATGCTTGTTGTAATTCTTTTTAAAAATATTCATGTTTTATTTTTTGATAGCACAAATAAACTCAATATTTAATGGCTTAAATTGTAGATTTTATTCTCATCATTGGATAAATTATTGTTGAGTTGAATAAAATAAAAAAGCTGAAAATCAATCCTGATTTTCAGCTTCAAAAAATTACTTTTTAGCTTTTTTGGTTGGTTTTTCTTCAACAACATCTTCCTCATAATAATACTTATGTCTCGGACGTTTTACACCATAAGAGCCATTCACAATTTTTCCTCTTCTCGATTTTTTATCGCCTTTTCCCATTATAAATGTTTTAAAATTAATAAATTCGATTACTTTCTAGCCAAGTTAATAATTTCAATTTAGTTGGACAAAAGATTTACAATTCTTTATCATTTAATCTAACTTTGCGACATCATTTGGCGTGGAGAAAAATTAATTTTAAACCAAATAGAAATGAGTAGAAATACAGATGCAAATAAAAAAGCGCATAAGAAAAAGTTAGATCAAAAGAAACGTAAAGCGCAAGAAGCCGAAGCTGAACGCAAAGCTCGATTAAAAGCAATCAATCAACGATTTAATGATAAAAATAAACCAGAAACGGAAGAATAATGATAAAAATTCTACATACAGCCGATTGGCACTTGGGCAAAAAATTGGATAGTTTTTCGCGATTAGAAGAACAAATTTTAGTGATGAACGAGATTATCGAAATTGCAGATCAACAACAAGTCGATTTGGTACTTATTGCGGGCGATTTATTTGATAATTTTAATCCAAGTGTGGAAGCTGTAGAATTATTTTATAAAACATTAAAAAGACTTTCGAATAACGGAAAACGTCCTGTTGTAGCGATTTCTGGTAATCACGATTCTCCAAGTTTGATTGATGCGCCAGATCCGTTGGCACGCGAATGTGGAATTATTTTGATTGGTTATCCAAATGCAAAAATTCAGGAATTTGAATTAAATGATTTCAAAATTTTAAAATCTGTAGAAGGAATGATTGAATTGAAATTAAATTCTTTCGATTACCCGATTCGAATTATTCATACGCCTTATGCAAACGAAATTCGTTTGAAACAATATTTTGGAGAGAATAAAGAAGATGCATTGAATGAAGTTTTAGCGACAAATTGGAAAAATATTGCGGATGAATATTGTGACGAAAATGGTGTTAATTTATTGATAGCACATTTGTATATGAACCAAAAAGGTGCTGAAATTTTAGAGGAACCAGAAGGCGAAAAACCGATTAAAATTGGAAATGCAGATATGATTTTTTCCGAAGCTATTCCGCCTCAAATTCAATATACAGCGCTTGGACATTTGCATGGTTTTAAGAACATCGGAACAGAAGAAAAACCTGTTGTGTACAGCTCTTCGCCTTTGTGTTATAGTTTTTCCGAAGCTGGTCAAACCAAGTATGTTTCGGTAATAGAAGCAGAACCAAATAAAACTATTTCTTATCATAAAATTGAATTAAAGCATGGAAAACCGCTTATTCGAAAAACTTTTGATGATATAAATTTAGCTGTAGAATGGTTGAATGAAAATCAAAATGCGTTGGTTGAATTGATTTTAGAAAGTGATTCTTTTTTGAAAGCTGATGAACGAAAATTGATTTATCAATCACATGATGGAATTATTCATTTGATTCCGAAAGTTAAAAATCAAGAGGTTGAAATGGTTGAGTATAAGTTTGCAGATCAAACAAAAGATATGAAGGAATTGTTTGCAGATTATTTCAAATCGAAAAATGGAAATCAAGAACCAAACGACGAAATAAAGGATTTGTTTAACGAAATTTTGAATTCATAATGATTCCAGTAAAATTAACCATAGAAGGACTTTATTCGTATCAAGAACGTCAAACAATTGACTTTTCTGAATTAACAGAAGCAGGATTATTTGGAATTTTCGGGAATGTAGGTTCCGGAAAATCGTCAATTTTGGAAGCGATTATGTACGTTTTGTATGGCGAAACAGAACGTCTAAATTCCAAAGATAAGCGTGCTTACAATATGATGAATTTGAAATCGAATTTGGCATATATCGAGTTTGATTTCTATAATTTTGAACAAAAATTATTCAGAGCAACACGTGAATTTAAAAGAAATTCGAAACGTTTTGAAGATGTAAAATCGCCAATAGTTGTTTTTTATGAACAAAAAGACAATGAATGGATTCCGCTTAATCATTCGAAAGCAGAAGAAATAATTGGGTTGAGTTACGAAAATTTCAAACGAACAATTATTATTCCGCAAGGGCAATTCAAGGAATTTATTGAGTTGGGTGCAAAAGATCGAACACAAATGATGAAGGAAATTTTTGGACTTCATCGTTATGATTTACAAGATAAAGTTGCAGCTTTAAATTCTCAAAACTTAACGAATTTGAATCAACTAGAAGGGAAATTATCTGGATTTGAAGAAGTTTCGGAAGAAAAAATAAAAGAGCTTGAAGAAAATTTGATTGAGCAAACAAAAGTTACCAATCAAGTTCAAGAAGAATATAATCAAATGAATGAATCATTTCAACGTTTAAAAGCGTTGAAATCAGATTTTGAGACTTTAAAACAAAAGAAAATTGATTTTGAAAAAGTTTCAGTTCAGAAAAATGAAATGGATCAACGAAAACTTGAAATTGAGCGCTATGAATTGATTTTTAATGCGTTTTCTCAACTTTTAGAAAATCATAAAAAACTTTCAAATCAGATTGAAGAAAAGTCAATTTCAGTTGAAAATCAACAAAAACAACTGACTTTAATCGAGAATCAAATCAAAGAAATTTCGAACCAAATTGAAGCGATTAAAACTGATTATGAAACTTTACCAATAAAACGAAAAGAAGAAACAGATTTAGAATTAATAGTTCAAATTTTAACTTTTTCAGAGGAGATAGAAAAGTTAAAAGTAAGAACAGCAAAAGGTTTGAAAGAAGTTGAAGAGGTTCAGAAAAATGAACAGAAAATTGAAGCTTCAATCAAATTATCTGAAAAAGAAGTCAAAACTTTAGCTGAGTCAAAAATAGATGCGCAAACATTGATGGAGGTTGGAAATTGGTTTGTTCAGAATCAAAATTTGCAACAATCTATTCAGAAACAACAAACTAAAATAGATGAGCAAAAGCAACAAATTAATGTTTTCGAAGCTCAATTCAAAACAGATAATATTGAAATTTCAAGTTTTGAAAATTGGTTTAGTTCTGAATTTGAAAAGCTTGAATCAACTAAAAAATCAATTGAAAAACAGAAAAATGAATTAGAAGTTCAGCAAAAGTTGGTTCATTTTGCACATAATTTACACGAAGGTGAATCTTGTCCGCTTTGTGGCGCTTTAGAGCATCCGAATATTGTTGAAATTGATGATATTTCCACGAAATTTGAAGTTGTAAATAATGAATTAAATCAAATTGATGAAAAGTTAAAATCGCTTCAGAAAAAACAAAATGAAGTTCAGAAAATGATTGATCAAAAACAGTTTATTGAAAAACAAATTGCACAAGAAAATCAAGTTTTGAATGATCTGAAAATTGAACAAGAAAATCATCTGAATTTGTTTGTTTGGAAAGATTTTGATTCGAAAAATGTTGAATTATTTGAAGAAAAAAAGAAAGCAGCTGTTGCTTTGGACAAAACAATTTCGGATAAAAATAAAGAGATTGAAACTTTTCGTGAAACTTTAGAGAAAGAACGTGAATCTGTTGAAAAATATAAAAATGCTTTAGAAAAATTTAGATTAGAAGAAGCTGAAAAAGCTTCTCAAATCAAGCAAAATCAAGCAAATTTGAAAGTCTTGAAATTTGAAGATTTTCAAAATCAAACAACAGAAAATGTGCTTCAAAATTTGAATGATTTAAAGTTAAATAATACAAAAATTGAACAAGATTATATTCAATTTACAGAAAGTTTAAATCAATTGAATCCAAAATTAGCTTCTCAAAAAACTTCAATTGAATTAGTTGAAAAACAACTTATTGAGTTAAAAGAAGAGTTGGCTATTAATCAAAATCAAATAGAAAAAGCATTAGAAAAATATCAAATACAAAACATTGAAGAGGTTCAATTTGTTTTAAATCAGAAATTTAATGTTTCTCAAATCAGAAAAGAGTTGGAAGATTTTCGAATTTTGTATGAAACGTTGAAAAATTTAATTCATGAATTAGAGCAAAAATTATCGGAAGTTTCTTTTGATGAAACGATTTATAAAATACAAGAAGAAAAATTGATTTTTGTGACAAGTCAATTGAAAGAAGCTACTGAAGTTGTAACTAAAATAAAAGCTGAAATTGAGCGATTGAATAAATCTTTTGTAGAAAAGAAAGATTTGTTAATTGAATTGGAAAAGTTGAAAAAGCGTGCGGCTAATTTACAAACGATGCGAAATTTGTTTAATTCAGCAGGATTTGTGCAATATGTTTCGTTAATTTATTTGAAACAATTATGTGATAACGCAAATGTGAGATTTCATCGAATGACGAGAAATCAATTAAGTTTACAAATGAATGACAACAATGATTTTGAGATTATAGATTATTTGAACGAAGGTCGTTCACGTAGTGTGAAAACGCTTTCTGGGGGACAATCTTTCCAAGTTTCTTTGAGTTTGGCTTTGGCTTTGGCAGAAAGTGTGCAAACAAATGCGAAGTCGGAAAAGAACTTCTTCTTTATTGATGAAGGTTTTGGAACGCAAGACGCAGATGCGGTAAATATCGTGTTTGAAACGTTGATGAGTTTACAAAAAGAAAACCGAATTGTCGGAATTATTTCTCACGTAGACGAATTAAAAGATCGAATTCCAGTTGCTTTGCAAATCACAAAAGATGAAGAAAGAGGTAGTTTGATAGAAGTTGTTTCGTAAGGTATAATGATTATAAAATAAACCCCAAGATTGAATTTAATCTTGGGGTTTATCATTATATGAAGATAATAATCTATTCCTTAACCTCTGATTTATTCGAAATTAACGACCAAATAATTGTTATTAATAAAACTCCACCAATTATTGACAATGAAATAGTCGATTCGAAATGATAGAATGGCATAATAATCATTTTAATTCCGATAAAACTTAAAATAATCGCTAAGCCGTAATGTAGTTTATTGAATTTATCCATTGAATTTGCCAACAAGAAATATAATGAACGAAGTCCTAAAATTGCAAAAATATTAGATGAATATAGAATAAAAGGATCGTCTGGAGCAACAGCGAATATAGCAGGAATACTATCTACAGCGAAAACCAAATCAGTTACTTCAATTACCATTAAAGCGACGAAAAGTGGTGTTGCCATTTTAATTCCGTTTTGAACAGAAAAGAATTTATCTCCATCAAAATTCGGTGTAACTTTAAAGAATTTGTGTACCAATTTAACACCAAAATTTTGTGATAAATCTTGATTTTCATCATCATCACTTGATTTCCAAGATTTGATTCCGGCGACAATTAAGAAGAAACCAAACAGTGTTAAAACGACATTTGGACGGAAGAATTGTTTTGCTTCAAAATTTGCATGAGTTGCTTCATCACCAAGATTAAAGTGCCAATCTCCAATAGAAAAAGATGGTAAATAAGTCATTTTAATTAATTCAACACCTGCAAAAATAAAGATTGCTCTAAAAAGAAGAGCACCTAAAATTCCCCAAAAAAGGACTTTATGTTGATATTCTTTTGGAATTTTAAAGAATCCAAAAACGAGTATGAAGACGAATAAATTATCTACGGATAAGGCTTTTTCTATCCAATACGCCGCCTGGAATTGCGAAAATTTATTGATGGCAAATGCATGTCCATCTGCTTCTTTAAAAACGAAATAAATCACTCCACTAAAAATCATCGCCAAGGAAATCCAAACGATAGTCCAAGTAAGCGCTTCTTTGTTCGAAACCGCGTGTGCATTTTTATTAAAAACACCTAAATCAAGTAGTAACATAATAATTACTGCAACTCCAAAAACAGTTATTAGTCCAGGATGATTCAACATGCTATCCTGTACAACACTGAAAATACTCATATAAATTTATTTAATTTGACAATTTACTATAAATTTACCAATCCTAACTTGATTGGCCTTTAAAAAATGTTTCTAAAAAAGAAAAAACAAGCAAAATTAATTTATTCCGGAATGAAAAGAGTAATCGCATACGTATTCTTAACAATTATTTTACCTATAGCTTCGAAAGCGCAACACGTTTCGCCATTGTACAAAGATTCTATTCAGATGAAATGGGTGAATGAGAAGTATAATTCAATGTCATTGGAAGAAAAAGTAGGTCAGTTATTTATCGTTGCAGCCTATACAAATAGAGATGTGGTGCATGAAAATGATATTCAAAAATTAATTGAAGAAGAACATATCGGAGGATTAATTTTTATGCAAGATCAAGCGGCTCATCAAATTGAGTTGACAAATAAATTTCAATCTATTTCTAAAATTCCATTGTTAATTGGAATGGATGCAGAATGGGGATTGGCAATGCGTTTGAAAGGAGTGGAGCGTTTTCCTTGGAATATGACGCTTGGTGCTCTACGCAATAATAAGTTGGTGTATCAAGTTGGAAAACAAATTGGTATACAAGCGAACAGAATGGGTGTTCAGTTTAATTTTTCACCTTCAGTTGATGTCAATGTTAATCCAAATAACCCAATTATCGGGAATCGTTCTTTTGGTTCAAATCCAGATCGAGTTGCAGAAAAAGGAATTGCTTATATGGATGGAATGCGTGCGCAAAACGTATTATCGTCTGCAAAACATTTTCCTGGACATGGAAATACAGATCAAGATTCGCACAAAGTTTTGCCGTTGATTCCAGATAATAAAGCAGATTTAGAGAAATATCACATTGCACCTTTCAAGAAAATGATTGATGAAGGTGTACAGTCAATTATGGTGGCGCATCTAAATGTTCCAGCTTTAGAACCAGATCCAAAAATACCTTCAACTTTATCTAAAAATATTATTACAGATTATTTGAAAGGAGAATTACAATTCAAAGGAATTGTGATTACAGATGCGTTGAATATGGATGGTGTAGCAAAAATGTTTCCTGCTGGTGATGTAGATTATAGAGCATTTGTAGCGGGAAATGATATTTTATTGTTTTCGCAAAATGTACACGTTGGGAAACAAAAAATTATTGATGCAATAAATAAAGGTCAGATTTCTGAAGCACGTTTAGAAGAAAGTGTGAAGAAAATTTTGATGGCAAAATATATTACAGGTTTAAATGAAATAAAAACTTTAAATTCTGCAAATGTTTTAGAAGATTTAAATTCTCCTGAAAATTTAGCGTTAACAACTAAAATTTTTGAGAAAGCTTCGACAGTTGTAAAGAATGAACACAAACTTTTACCAATTAAAAAATTGAATCAAAAAATAGCTTTTGTTCCCCTTGAACAAACAGATTATGATCAATTTTTGAGACATTTACAAAAATATACAAATGTTGAGTTGGTGAAGATTTCAAATCCAAATCAGATCAATTTATTGAATGATTATGATGTGATTATTTCGGGAGCGTTTTTATCGAATGAAACGGTTTACAAACCATATAAATTGTCAGATAACTCGAAAGCAATTTTGAAAGCATTACCAAAAGATAAAAAGAAAATCTTCTCATTATTCACAAGTCCTTATGGTTTGAAAGATCTTGATTTATCAAATTTAGATGCGGTTACAGTTCATTATCAAAATACAAAAGATGCGCAAGCAGCTGCTGCGCAAGTTATTTTTGGAGCAATTGATGCAGATGGAACATTTCCGGTAGATATCAATCAAAACTTGAAAGAAGGGCAAGGAATTGTAACAAAACACATCAAACGTTTAGGATTTACTGCACCTGAAAATGTGAATTTACGAAAAAAAAACTCTTAGAAATAGATAAACTTGCCGAAGAAGCAATTGCAAATCATTACACGCCTGGAATGCAAATTTTAGTCGCAAAAGACGGGAAAATCGTGTATGATAAAAGCTTTGGAACTCAAGATAAAAATTCTTTAAAAAAAGTGAAGTGGACAGATTTATATGATGTCGCTTCTGTAACAAAGGTGACGGCGACGTTGCCTTTGTTGATGCTGGAGGTAAACGAAGGAAAATTAAACCTTGAGCAAACAATTGGAGAAATTGATAATGATGCAAAAAACTCGAACAAATCTTCCTTAAAAGTTCGTGAAGTATTAGCGCATCAAGCTGGTCTTAAGCCATGGATTGGTTTTTACAATGAAACTGTCAATGTAAAAAATGCGCGATTATATTTAGATTTCTATTCGAGAAAGCAAGATGAGGAACATCAGATAAAAGTTACAGATAACATTTATATTATCAACTCTATTAAAGATACGATTTACGAAGATATTTATAAATCATCTTTAGGCCGTAAATCATACGAATACTCAGACTTAGGCTATTATATTTTCAAGAAGAAATTAGAAAAGGATTTTGGGAAAGATTTGAATCAATTGACACAAGAAAAATTTTATCAATCATTGGGAATGTATCGCACAACTTTTAATCCAAAAGAAAAATTTAGTTTAGAAGATATTATTCCAACCGAATACGACAAAACCTATAGAAATCAATTGGTACATGGTTTTGTACACGATCAAGGAGCTGCGATGATGGGCGGAATTGCTGGTCATGCTGGTTTATTCTCTAACTCGATTGATTTGGCAAAATTGATGCAAATGTATTTGAATGGTGGAGAATATGGCGATGAGGTTTATTTGAAGCCAGAGATAGTTGCGGAATTTACAAAACAACAATTCAAAGGAAATCATCGTGGAGCTGGTTTTGATAAAATGCAACATATTTCTAAAGTTGGCCCATCTGTCGAAAGTTTTGGTCATACAGGTTTTACTGGATCTATGGTTTGGGCTGATCCTAAATATAACATAGTGTATATTTTTCTTTCGAATCGTGTCAATGAAACCGTCGAACCAAATTATCTTTCCATTAAAAAAGTGAGAGAAAATATTCGACAAGTAATTTATGAAGCAATTTTACCTTAAATTTGTCTAAATAAAAATCGCGAATGAAAATAGGAATTGTATGCTATCCAACCTATGGAGGGAGTGGAATTGTGGCAACAGAACTGGGAATGGATTTAGCGGAAAAAGGTCATGAAGTACATTTTTTTAGCACAAATGTTCCTGCGAGATTAAACATCAAATTACCAAATATATACTTTCATCGAATTCATGTCGAAACGTATCCATTGTTTCAATATCAGCCATACGATTTGGCGTTGAGTACAATTTTGTATGATAAAGTTTTGCATTACGAATTAGATTTGGTTCATGTACATTATGCGATCCCGCATGCGTATGCGGCGTATTTTACGAAACAAATGTTGGCTCGAAAGGGGTATAAATTACCAATTGTAACAACGTTGCACGGAACAGATATTACGTTGGTAGGGAAACATCCTGTGTATAAAACGGCTGTTGAGTTTTCGATCAATGAATCGGATGCTGTAACGTCAGTTTCCGAAAGTTTGAAACAAGATACTTTACAAGCATTTGACATTACAAATGAAATAGAAGTAGTGCCAAATTTTATTGATAATGATCAATATTTGCCAGAGAAATGTGTGTGTTGTCGTGATAATTTTGCGCAACCAAAAGAGAAGGTAATTTTGCACACTTCAAACTTGAGAAAGGTAAAACGTATTGAAGATGTAATTGGAACGTTTAATTTGATCCAGAAACAAATTCCATCGAAATTGATTATTGCTGGAGAAGGTCCTGAATGGGATATGGCGGATCAAATGATTCAAGAATTTGGAATTCAAGATAAAGTGAAAAGTCTTGGAATGGTAAGTGACTTGAATGATGTTTTGAAAGCGGCAGATTTATTCCTTTTACCTTCCGAACAAGAAAGTTTTGGTTTGGCAGCACTTGAAGCTATGGCGGCAAGTGTTCCGGTTATTTCGTCCAATGCAGGCGGAATTCCAGAAGTAAATATTAACGGAGTCACTGGTTTTGTTTGCCCAGTAGGAGATATTGAAATGATGGCAGAAAAAGCGATTTATATTTTAGAGGACGAAAAGCGTTTGGCAGAGTTTAGTTATCAAGCAAAAGAACAAGCGATACGATTTGATAAAACGAATATTCTTCCGCAATATGAAGAATTGTATCGCAAAGTAATTGCAAAATCTAAAATCGGGTAAATCCCGATTTTTTTATTTAATAGGATTTTCTTCCTCCCATTTTTTCCATGACGTCTTATCGCCTTTTAACCATAAGATATATTGTTTTATTATTAAGCCAGAAATTGCGTCTGGATATCCCCCTGAATTTTCCAGTGTAAGTTAAGCTACATTTTTTAAAAATTGTAAATTATTATTAAACTCAAAAA
>NZ_JACAGG010000019.1:0-55169 GCF_030324375.1 Empedobacter sp. R132-2 | reverse complement strand
TTGTCCAACTATAGCTTGTATCCTACTAAAGTGGGTGGATATTTTATGCCCTAAATTTATTTAGGACGCTATTGATTTTTATCCTATAATTTCATAACTTGTTAGTCACAATCAAAAAAATACTTTATTATGGGAAAGAATGTAGCACATCAAATTGTAGAATTACTAGAAAAAGCGAATATAAAACGTGTTTATGCAGTAACTGGTGATAGTCTCAATTTTTTTAATATTGCAGTTAAACAAAGTGACAAAATTGATTGGGTTCATGTAAGACATGAAGAAGCTGGAGCAATAGCTGCTACTGCCGAATCAGAATTGAATGGGATTGGATGTTGCGCTGGAAGTTCTGGTCCTGGTCATGTACATTTGATTAACGGAGTTTATGAAGCGCATAAATCAAGAACTCCTTTAGTTGTAATTGCCTCTACTCTGCCTACAATAGAATTTGGTACAGATTATTTTCAGGAAACGAATACTATTAAACTTTTTGATGATTGTAGTTGTTATAATCAAATTATAACTCGAGCAGAACAAGTTCCTAGAATGGTACAAACAGCAATACAACATGCTATTTCAAAAAAAGATGTTGCAATTATTGGACTTCCAGGAGATATTGCAGAAATGGAAGCCGTTGAAAGTAATTATACCTCGAATTTCTATTTCAATCAACCTATTATTACTCCAAATAAAACTGAATTAAGAGAAGCTGCTTCTATTATAAATGATGCTAATAATATTACCTTATTCTGTGGAATTGGCGCATCTCAAGCAAATGAAGAAGTTATAAAACTTTCTCGTCATTTGCATGCTCCAGTTGGATATTCGTTCAAAGGAAAAATGAGTATTCAACCCAATAATCCAAATGAAATAGGAATGACAGGATTACTTGGTCAACCATCTGCTTATCATGCTATGCACAAAGCTGATTTAATTATTTTGATTGGTACCGATTTTCCTTATAAAGATTTTATTCCAACAGATAAAAAAATCATTCAAATTGATTCAGATGGCTCTAAACTTGGACGAAGAGCTAAAATTGATTTAGGATTAGTCGGAAATGCAAAAGAAACAATTAACGAATTAATTGAGTTATTAGAACCTAAGCAAGACAAAGATTTTTTGGATAGTCAATTAGAAATGTACAAGAAAGTTCTTGAAAGCAAAATGACATTTGTTCATGAAAAAGGAAAAGAAAATGCCATTCAACCCGAATATGCAGCTTATTTATTAGATGAGTTAGCTACAAAAGATGCTATTTTTACAGTTGATACAGGAATGTGTTGTGTTTGGGGAGCACGTTATATAACGGGTACGGGGGAAAGGAAAATGTTAGGATCTTTTAATCATGGTTCTATGGCAAATGCAATGCCTCAAGCGATTGGTGCACAAATGGCATATCCTGATAGACAAATTATTGCGATGTGTGGAGATGGTGGAATCTCAATGTTATTAGGAGATTTAGCAACCATCAAACAATATAATCTACCTGTTAAACTAATTATTTTTAATAATAGAACATTAGGAATGGTCAAATTGGAAATGGAAGTTGCTGGTTTACCTGACAATGAAACAGATATGGAAAATCCTGACTTTACTTTGATTGGAAAAGCAATGGGAATAGAAAGCGAATCGGTTAAAAATCCTGATGATTTACCTGATGCAATCGGAAGAGCTTTTGCGCATAATGGACCGTATTTATTAAATGTATTTACAAATCCAAACGCTTTAGCAATGCCTCCAAAAGTAGATCTTGATCAAATGATTGGAATGACAAAATCTATGGCGAAACTAATGTTAGGTGGAAAAATGAATGAGGTAATGGAAACGATTAAATCCAATTATAAACATTTAAAAGATTTATAATGAATCAACCATCATCTATCACACAATCAAGTAAAAAACTTTTCATCATTGCATGGGTTTTAGGCTTAATCTTTTATTTCATTGATTACGCAACTCGTTCTGCGCCTTCATTAATGATCACAGATTTGGCTCAGAATTACAACATTTCTAAAGAAAATTTAGTTTCTCTCATTGGAACATATTATTACACCTATTCGATATTCGCTTTAATTGCTGGAATATTTTTAGACAAATTTGGTGCAAGATATTCGATGTTTGCAGGATGTTTTATACTCGGAATAGGATGTATTTTATTTATCGCTTCCTCCCAATTCGCTGGAACAACAGGCAGATTATTACAAGGAGCAGGTAGCGCATTTGCTTTTCCTGGTTGTGTCTATTTAGCAACCAAAGGATTCTCATCAAAATCTTTAGCAACAGCAATAGGCTTCTCTCAATGTATAGGAATGCTTGGTGGAGCGGCAGGACAATTTGTGGTTGCGCCATTATTAGAAAATGGTTTTGGATATAAAACATTTTGGATAATTGCTGGAGTTTTATGTATAATTCCAGCTGTAGCAATGCTGTTCATAACTCCAAAATCGTCTGAAGAAGAGATCGAAAAAAGTAAACAAACCTCTTTTATTGAACCTTTCAAAATTATTTTCAGCAATCCAAATTCTTGGTTAACTGGTATTATTTCTGGATTATTATTTATACCGACAACAATTTTTGCCATGACTTGGGCTGTTCCTTTTTTCAAATTAGACTTAGGTTTTGATGCTCACAATGCTGCTATGACTGCTGCTATGGCGTCACTAGGCTGGGTAGTTGGATGTCCATTAATGGGTTATATAACGGATAAAATAGGAAAAAGAAAACC
The DNA here is from genome assembly GCF_030324375.1 of Empedobacter sp. R132-2. Classification (NCBI taxonomy): domain Bacteria; kingdom Pseudomonadati; phylum Bacteroidota; class Flavobacteriia; order Flavobacteriales; family Weeksellaceae; genus Empedobacter; species Empedobacter sp. R132-2. The sequence goes on along the minus strand of NZ_JACAGG010000019.1, from coordinate 52,444 downwards.
TGTTATTCTTTTTGGTTGTATCGGAATGATCCTGATGTTTTTACAACTCATTTATCTTTCAGATTTAATTCCAATAAAAGTTACATTTTTCATTTTTGGGCTTTTCTCTGGAGTCGCAATGATCCCATATTCGGTTATCAAAGAAGCTAATCCAGATTATGTAAAAGGCTCTGCAACTGGAGTTCAAAACTTTTTGACATTTGGTGCAACTTCTCTAGTTAATCCTGTTTTTGCTAAATTATATGGAAACGAAATTGTAAATGTTACAGATAAAACTGTACATTATCATCAAGCAATTTGGTTTTGGATCATTGGAATATTTATTGCCATTATTCTAACCTTATTTTTAAAAGAAACTGGTCACAAAAATTCATAAAAAAATCCGCTCATTGAGCGGATTTTTTAGTAATTATATTGATAAATTATTTTCTCCAATATTTATAAGCATTGATTAATCCATTTGTAGAAGCATCATGAGAAGTAACTTGTTCATCATTTTCTAACTCTGGTAAAATCACATTTGCTAATTGTTTTCCTAACTCTACTCCCCATTGATCAAAAGAGAAAATATTCCAAATAACACCTTGCACAAAAATTTTGTGTTCGTACATCGCAATTAAATTTCCTAAAACTTTTGGAGTCAATACTTGATATAAAATTGAGTTTGTAGGACGATTTCCTTCAAAAATTTTGAAAGCAGTTAAGAAATCAATTTCTTCTTTCGATTTCCCTGCTTTTTCTAATTCAGCAACAACCGTTTCTTCATCTTTTCCAAAAGCTAAAGCTTCTGTTTGAGCAAAAAAGTTTGATAATAATTTTGCATGATGGTCGCCTAAAACATTCAACGAATTAGCTCCTGCAATAAAATCGGCTGGAATTAATTTTGTTCCTTGATGGATTAATTGATAAAAAGCATGTTGTCCATTTGTTCCTGGTTCTCCCCAAATAATTGGTCCCGTTTCATAATCTACTTTTTTTCCATCACGACCAACATATTTACCATTACTTTCCATATCTCCTTGCTGAAAATATGCTGCAAAGCGCGATAAATATTGTTCATAAGGTAACAAAGCAACCGAATCTGCACCAAAGAAGTTGTTGTACCAAATTCCTAAAAGCGCCAAAACTACTGGTATATTTTGATCTAAAGTTTCTGTCTTGAAATGCACATCCATTTCATGCGCTCCCTCTAACAATTCTTCGAAATTATCGAAACCAACTGCCAAAGCAATGCTCAAACCAATCGCGCTCCACAACGAATAACGACCGCCAACCCAATCCCAAAATTGGAACATATTTGCTGTATCAATTCCGAAATTTGCAACGCCTTCTGCATTTGTCGATAACGCCACAAAATGTTTCGCTACATCAGCTTCTTGCGCATCAGAATTCAAAAACCACTCTTTTGCCGAAAACGCATTTGTCATCGTTTCTTGCGTTGTAAATGTTTTTGAAGCAACAATAAATAAGGTTGTTTCTGGATTTATTTCTTTAAAAGTTTCTGCTAAATGCGTTCCATCAATATTCGAAACAAAATGAATATTCAAACGAGTTTTATAATGTTTCAATGCTTCCGTCACCATCACAGGTCCAAGGTCAGAACCTCCAATTCCAATGTTGACAACGTCTGTAATTTCTTTTCCTGAAAAACCTTTCCATTCACCCGAAATTACTTTCTCCGAAAAAGATTTCATCTGATCTAACACCTCATTAATTTGAGGCATCACATCTTTTCCGTCAACCAAAACTTCTTCATTAGAGCGATTGCGTAAAGCTGTATGTAGAACAGCACGTTTTTCAGTAACGTTAATGACATCTCCTTCAAACATTTGCTGAATTGCTGTATCAACATCCATTTCTTTCGCTAAATCAACCAAAAGTTGAATCGTTTCTGCATTAATTCTATTTTTCGAATAATCCACTAATAATGAAGGATATTGAATCGAAAATTCTTCAAAACGATTTGCATTTTGAGCAAATAATTCTTTGATTGACGTATGTTGAATCGTTTGAAAATGTTTCTCTAACGCATTCCAAGCATTCGTAGTTGTTGGATTGATTGTATTTAAAGCCATAATATTTTTAGTATTCTTTCCTTAACAAATTTAATCATTTCATGCTCATCTCAAAACCAATATTATTACGATAACGTTTTAGATGAAAATTTTATGAAATAATTAATAAACGATTAATGTAACCTTTTTAAAAACAATGCGTCATATAGCAAACAACAAAGTCATGAGCAACTATTTTTTTGGATTAATTTTAAGTATTTGTACAATCGTTCAAGCCCAAATTCAAGTGAAAGGAACTGTAAAAGACAGTAATAATTTGCCAATTTCATACTGTTCTATTGGAATAGAAAATTCAGAAGTTGGAGCAATTACAGATGAAAATGGTCAATTTTCTATCGAAATTCCCGAAAATTTAACTAAAACTCATTTAGTTTTTGATGCGTCAGGTTATAATTTAACTTCAAAATCGGTTCATGATATTCAACAAAGTTCTGTTGTTATATTAACTGAAAAATCAATTTCATTGTCAGAGGTGACACTGAAAACAGAAAAAATGAAAGAAAAAATAATTGGTCAAAAAACTCGTCCAATGCTTACTTTTTCTAAAATGTTTGATGAAAATGTACCAACAATTGAACAAGGAAATATTTTTGAAATTTACCCAAATACAAAACTGAATGCGTTTAATTTTCATATTATTCCAAGTTCTAAATTTGAAGAAATAACGCTGAAAGTTAATATTTATTCGGTCAAAAATGGGTTACCCGTAGAATCCATTTTAGATAAAAACATTATTTATAAAACTTCTACAACAGGATGGCAAAAAATTAATTTAACACCTTATAAATTTCGATTCAAAAATGTTGATCAAATTGCTGCAACACTACAATTAGTTGGTTATAAAAAATTAGATCAAGAAGATTTTGTTTTTGGTGTTTCGGCTAAAAAATCTTTAGCAAAAGATTTATTGTTTAGGTATCAAAGTCAAGGTAATTGGGAAGCTTCCGAAGGCGTTTTTATCGCCAACTTAGATCTTTTATATTCAAAAGATAAATTGACTATAAATGAGGAAAAGCCTGAAGAAATTGATACAAAAATAAAAGAATTAATTTCATATTATCAACATAAAGAGAATGCTAAAAAGTTGATTTATGGAAAAAATAAGTTAGGAAAATATATTGACATAAACGATGCAAAGATTTATTATGAAGAATATGGACAAGGTGAGCCTTTGATTTTTTTACATGGAAATAACGGAAGTATAGAAGATTTTTATCAACAAATTCCATTTTTTGCCAAGCATTATCGAGTAATTGTTCTTGATACGCGCGGACAAGGGAGAAGTACAGATTTGACAAATACACCTTACACTTATGAAGAATTTTCAAACGATTTACTTCAAGTGATACAAAAACTTAATCTAAAGAAAGTAAATCTTGTTGGTTGGAGTGATGGTGCAAACACAGCTTTAATTATCAATACTCAACATCCTGAATTAGTTAATAAAATTATAACAATTGGAGCAGTTCTTAATCCAAATGGAGTAAGCGAAGAACTGATTGAGAATTTGAAAAGTTTAGTAAATAGATCTTCAGAAAATACGAATTTACGCTTAATCAAATTGATGTTAAATGAACCAAAAATTACTAAACTAGAATTAAATAAAATTCAAAATCCTGTATTGGTCATTGCTGCAGAAAAAGATGAAGTAAAAGAGAGTCATACTAAAGAAATTCAACAAAATATTTCAAAAGCAGAGTTATTGATTATTCCAAATTCGACACATTATGTTCCTTTCGAGCAACCAAAAGTATTAAATGAAGCCATTTTGAAGTTTTTGAAAAAATAGGAACATAGGTTTAGTTTTCATTTTCTCCATATCTTTACCCAACTAAACCAACTCAATGAAATACATCACAGGTTTCTTCGTCCTTATTTGGCGCATTTGGATGATTTTATTAGCCGCAATTTATGTCCTAACAATTGGTGTTTTTATCGTATTACCTTTAGCAAACTTCGATAAAACATTTCCTTACATCTACCCATTTATAAGATATTGGGGAAAATTTGTTTTGTATGGAACAGGATTTAGAATAGATTACAAAAAACTTGTTCCACTCGATCCAAAAGAAAATTATGTTTTTATAGCTAATCATACTTCGGTGATGGATATTATGTTGATGTTGACTATTCTAAAACATCATCCAATCGTATTTGTAGGCAAGGCAGAATTGCTTAAAATCCCTATCTTTGGACGAATATTCGAACGAATTTGTATCCCTGTCGACCGAAAAAGTGCACGTAGTAAAGCACTTGTTTATCCCGAAGCAAAGAAAAAGTTAGACAAAAATCTGAGTATTTTTATTTTTCCTGAAGGCGGCGTTACAAACGACAAAGAATTCAAAATTTATTTGGATCCTTTCAAAGATGGAGCGTTTAACATTGCGATTGAAACACAAACACCTTTGGCTGTTTTGGCGATTCACGGTGTTAATAAAATGTTTCCATTCAATTGGTTTCGAGGATATCCAGGGAAAATAAAAGTTCGATTATTGGCGACTTTCGAAACGAAAGATTTGAATGTAAAAAACGATAAAGTGGCGCTGAAAGAAGCTGCTTACAACATGATTTTAAAAGATTTAGAACAATGAAAAATTTAGTTTATATCGCATTAGGAACGGCTTTAACGGCGGTTAGTTGCAATAAACAAATCACTTCTACCACAGAAACTGAAGCAAAGGATAATCAAACTTTTGCTGATTTAGATAAAACTCGCATCAAACATTTGAGTTTGGATATCGAAACCGATTTTGATACGCATCAAATTAAAGGTTCTGCGGCTTATACATTCGAAAATAATCAAGCAAAACAATTGATTTTAGATACCGAAAAACTAATAATTGATTCAGTTTTATTAGCGAATGGAAAAACAACAACATACAAATTAGGTGAAAAAGATTCTATTAAAGGTCAAGCCTTAATCATTGATGTTACGCCAAATGATACAATTGTAAAAGTTTTCTATAAAACTTCGCCTGATGCAAATGCCTTACAATGGTTAAATCCGCAACAAACACACGATAAAAAACATCCGTTTTTATTGTCACAAGGTCAAGCGATTTTAACACGTTCTTGGATTCCGATTCAAGATACACCAAGTGTTCGTTTAACGTACGATGCAAAAGTAAAAACGCCAAAAGATTTGTTGCCTTTGATGAGTGCAATCAATCCAAAAGAAAAAAATTCCGAAGGAATTTATACCTTCAAAATGCCACAACCAATTGCACCTTATTTGATTGCTTTGGCTGTTGGTGATGTACAATATCAACCAATCGATAACAGAACGGGAGTTTATGCAGAACCTGGCTTATTGAAAGCTGCTGCGTGGGAATTTGCCGACATGGGAAAAATGGTAACGGCTGCCGAGAAATTGTACGGAAAATATCCTTGGGAACAATTTGATGTATTGGTTTTACCGCCTTCGTTTCCTTTTGGTGGAATGGAAAATCCGCGTTTAACATTCGCAACACCAACTGCAATTGTAGGTGATCGTTCGATGACGAATTTGATTGCACACGAATTGGCGCATTCTTGGTCTGGAAATTTAGTAACGAATTCTACTTGGGATGATTTCTGGGTAAATGAAGGATTTACAGTTTATTTCGAACGTAGAATTATGGAAGAATTAGAAGGAAAAGATTATGCAGATATGATTTCGGTAATCGGTTTTCAAGATTTGGAAACGTCGATGAAAAATATTCCAGAAAAATATACTTCATTAAAAGTGAACATGAAAGGTGCAAATCCTGATGATGCTTTTTCTGATGTTCCGTACGATAAAGGTTATTTATTTTTGAAAATGTTAGAAGATAAATATGGTCGTAAAAAATTTGATAAATTCTTGAATCAATATTTTTCTTCGCACGCTTTCCAAACGATGACGACAGAAAAATTTGTGGAGTATTTGAAAACTAATTTGACAAATGGAGACGATTCTTTTGTTCAAGAATGGATTTATAACACAGGTTGGCCAAAAGATTTGAAAAAACCTACTTCAAAATTATTCGATTTAGCAGAAGCACAGTTACAGCAAGATATTAAAAACGGGCGAAATAAAGTTGCTCCGAAAAAAGTGGCGATATCTACGAAATCTACAAACGAATGGGTTCATTTTATTCGTCAAATTGATACGACTAAAAACACGAAAGAAGATTTAGCTTATTTGGATGCTATTTATGATTTTACAAATTCAAAAAATCCAGAAATTGAATGTGCTTGGTACGAAAAAGCATTTTTAATGCATTACGATAAAGTCAACACAAATGCAAAAGAATTCTTGGTAAATGTTGGTCGTCGTAAATTTTTAGAGCCTTTATATTTAGCTTTAAAAGAATCTAATCAATTGGATTTAGCGAAGAATATTTATAAAGATGCGCGTCCAAATTATCATTTTGTTGCGCGTCAAACAATTGATACAATGTTAAATTACAAACCATAAAACATGGCGATTGTAGCATATACAGACGGTTCGTCGTTGGGAAATCCTGGTCCAGGAGGATTTGGTTGTATTTTGTTGGAAACCGAGAAAAAAGTCAAAAAAGAAATTTCTCAAGGTTTTCGACTAACAACCAATAATCGAATGGAATTGTTGGCAGTTATTACGGCTTTGGAAACGCTAAAGTTCACCAACACGGAGATTACTATTGTGACGGATTCTAAATATGTGGTAGATGCTGTGGAAAAACGTTGGGTTTTTGGTTGGGTGCAAAAGAATTTCAAAGGAAAGAAGAATGCTGATTTGTGGAAAAGATTTTTAGAGGTTTATAAAATTCATCGCGTAAAATTTCAATGGATAAAAGGTCATGCTGGACATCATTGGAACGAAGAAGCTGATAAATTGGCGGTTGCGGCAGCAAATAAACCAGAAAATTTTAAGATAGATTCTTACTTCGAAATTCATCAAAACGAAGAATAATTTTCTACTTTTGTGAGGCAGAGAGAAAAATGAAAATGAAGACGTTGTGGAGATTTCTCCTACTACTTTTAATTACAATTTACAGTTGTTCGCCTAAAAAAGAAAAAGGTGAACTTGTCTACTTTAGTGGACGAATCGCAAATGCGCAAACAGATAGCATTTATCTATTATTGAATAATCGTGAAAAAGCTTTTGCTTTAGATTTTGATGGAAACTTTTCGGATACTCTTCAGTTAGTTGACGAAGGCTACAAAACACTTTCTATCGAGCGCGAAGAGTTTACAATTTATTTGATTCCAGGTGATAGTTTGATTCTAAATACAGATTTAAAACATTTGGAGAATAATTTCAAATTCTCTGGAATAGGAAAAAATCGAAACAATTATTTGGTTGACAAAAGTTTTAAAACGGATAAATTCTTAACTGAACATACCGAATTATTTAAACTTGCTCCGCCAGATTTCAAAAATCAAATCAAAAAGTTTCATCAAAAAGTTTTCGAAAATTTAGAAAAATTAGAAGTTAATTCTTCGTTCATCAAAACAGAAAAAACGAATTTAAATTACGATTTTATCAATTTGTTGTACATATACAAGGATTCGTACACTTACTACAATCCTGCTTCACAACAATTACCCGTTAATTTTTTGACAGAATTAGACGAAATTGATTTAGATAATGACGAGGATTATAGAACGTATCAGAGTTACCGTAATATTGTCTTAACAAACTTACAAGAAAAATTATATCAAGGTCTTTCCCCAGATACTTTATTGGAAAACATCAAAAGTCAATCGATAAAAAACGGATTTATTAATTCATTAATCTATGAACTTGATCCAAAAGATCCGAATAGCAACGGAATTTATCAAGCGATACAAAAACACTGTAATTATCAACCTTGGTTGAATGAGGCTGCAAAGCGCATGAAAAAATTTGGTTGATAACTTAAAAAAATAAAAGCCACTTCGAAAGAAGTGGCTTTTATTTTTTTAAGTTATCTCTTATTGTCTTTGTCTCACAGCTTCGTAAACACAAATCGCTGCTGCGTTACTCACATTTAGCGAATCTACAAAACCTAACATCGGAATTTTAATCAACAAATCTGAATGATCAGCCCAAAAGTCCGAAAGTCCTGTTGCTTCAGTTCCTAAAATAATCGCAGATGATTTTGTAAAATTAGCCTCGTATAAATTCTTTGTTTCATCTTTCAAAAATGTTGAAACAACTTGAATATTTTTCGACTTTAAGAAATCCAAAACATCCTCTTTACTTGCTGATGTAATTTGATTGGTAAACAATGTTCCAACCGAAGAACGAATCACATTCGGATTGAAAAAATCAACTGTTTCATCACAAACAATTACAGCATCTACTTTTGCTCCATCTCCAGTTCGTAAAACTGCACCAAGATTCCCTGGTTTTTCTACAGCTTCCAAAACAACAACCAACGCATTTTCTGGTAATTGTAAATCCGTTAATGTCGAAGATTTCGTTTTATAGGCACCGATAATTCCGCCTGTCGATTTTCTATACGCAAGCTTTTCAAAAACTTGTTTGGTAATTGTAAATACTTTTGCCTGTCCAAAATCAATTGATTTGTTATAAATATCTTCGCAAATATAAATTTCAACCGCTTCGTAACCACCTTTTACAGCTAATTCATTTTCTTGTGTTCCTTCCACAATAAATAAACCTTGATTTTTACGTTCTCTCGATTTTTCTTGCAATTTCAGCAAGTTTTTAATCCTTGGATTTTGAAGACTTTCTATTAACATTTTACAAAATTACTCGAAATTCTTTGAAGTAGATTCAAATTATTTCATTGTTGCTAATTTTTTACTTACAACTTTTACTAACTTATATTTTAATGAAGATGCATCTGCTGGTGGATTTTCAATTTCAGATTTTGAAACAATAATTTGATATTCATAACCTGGTTCATGCTTAAATCCTTCAATCTGATTATAAAAATATTGCCATTCAGCTGCATTTGCTTCTTTTACCATCATACATTGCATTTTTGCAACTCCTGCGGTACATTCTCTTGTTTCTGGAGCAACTGTTAACAATTCTTCTCCTTGTTTCAATTCTTTAGTTGAAGCACAAGAGGCAAATAAACCGATACTTAAAATACTTGATAAAATAATTTTTTTCATGGAATATCATTTATTGTTTGACAACAAATATTATGCTAAAAACTAACTTAAACTTCAAAGTAAATTCATTCTCAAAAATTTAACTTGATTATAAATAACTTAATCACTTGTATTTTTTGTTGTACCTTTGCACCTTAAAATCAGAATTTTCGTATGACCAAAGATGGAAAAATGGAGTTGATGGCTCCTGCTGGGAATTTCGAATCGTTACAAGCGGCTTTAGATAATGGAGCTGATTCTGTATATTTCGGAGTTGAGCAGTTGAATATGCGTGCGAGAGCATCAATAAACTTTACAATGGACGATTTACCAGAAATCGTAAGACGTTGTGAAGAAAAAGGTGTGCGTTCTTACCTTACTTTAAATACAATTATATACGATCACGATTTATCTTTAATCAAAAACTTATTGGACAGAGCAAAAGAAGCAAATATTACGGCTGTTATTGCGATGGATCAATCTGTTATTGCTTATGCAAGACAAATTGGGATTGAGATTCATATTTCGACACAAATTAACGTTACGAATATCGAAACAGTAAAATTCTATGCAATGTTTGCTGATACAATGGTATTGTCGCGTGAATTGAGTTTGAAACAAGTGAAAAAGATTTGTGAACAGATTATCAAAGATGATGTTCGTGGACCGAGTGGAAATTTAGTTGAAATCGAAATTTTCGGTCACGGAGCATTGTGTATGGCTGTTTCAGGTAAATGTTACTTGAGCTTACATTCGCACAATTCTTCTGCAAATCGTGGAGCTTGTAAACAAAACTGTCGTAAAAAATATACGGTAATCGACCAAGAATCTGGTTTCGAAATCGAATTAGATAACGAATACATGATGTCGCCAAAAGACCTTTGTACAATGGAATTTTTGGATGAAGTGGTTGATGCTGGTGTAAAAGTATTGAAAATTGAAGGTCGTGGACGTGCTCCAGAATACGTTGCAACTGTAATTCGTGCGTATAGAGAAGCGATTGATTCTATTGCGGATAAAACATATTCAAAAGAAAAAGTGGATTACTGGATGGGATTATTGCAAACTGTTTATAATCGTGGTTTTTGGTCTGGATATTATTTAGGTCAAAAATTAGGAGAATGGTCTGCTGTTCCAGGTTCTATGGCAACTCAGAAAAAAGTTTATATCGGAAAAGGAGTTCATTTCTTCCCAAAACCAAGTATTGGTCAATTTGTAATTGATGCCTATGATTTGAAAATTGGAGATTTAATTTTAGTTACAGGACCAACAACTGGAGCCAAAGAAATGGTGGTAACAGAAATGATGGTGGAAGATGTAAAATCTGATACAGCTAAAAAAGGTGATTCGATTACAATTCCGATGGAATTTAGAATTCGTCCATCTGATAAATTATACAAATTAGTAAAAGTAGAAGAGCCAGGAACGCAACAAAATAGTGTTGAAGAAGGCGCTTATTCTCATTAAAAAAATAGTTATCAATGGTCATTATTACGTTACAACGCGATAAATGCATCGGATGCAACTATTGTTATGAGTTAGCACCAGAACGATTCAGAATGTCAAAAAAAGATGGTAAATCTGTTTTATTAAAAGCAATTGATAAAAAAGGTTTCCACACGTTGAAAGACCCTGATCATTCTATCGCAGATAATTGCGAACGTGCTGCCAAAGCTTGCCCTGTAAATATAATTACAGTAAAAGAAATTTAGGTTAAAACATTAGCTATATAAAAGTCCATCAAAATTTTGATGGACTTTTTATTTTTTTAATTTTATTTAATTAATATACATATTCATAAAAGATATTTACGGTTTCCCTTTTTTTTATAAGCAATATTTTATACATATTTGCATCTATATAGAAAACAAATAAACTATAAAATGTCTAAACCGAAAAGAATTCACAAAACTTACAAAAAGTCTTTATTCAGTAAAATGAAAGTAAAACCAGTAAACTTATTACTATTTATGGCAATCGCTTGTTTTATTTTTGTTTTAGTTTTTCTAAATTAATTGGAATTTATTACTCTCTACTTTTTTACTTTGATAATTTCTTAACTTCGTATCAAACTACGAAGAAATGACAAAATCTGAAGCTAGAAAATATTACCGAACGTTGAGAAAATCGTTCACTAAAGAAGAAGTGGATGACTTGAGTGATCAAATTTTTGAACATATCAAACAGTTAGATTTTTCTACAGATCAGACATTTCATATTTTCTTACCTATCGAAAAAAATAACGAAATCAATACTTATCCAATCATAAATTGGCTATTTCAACAACAAAAAAAGGTGGTTTTGCCTATGGTTATTGGCGATGATATGATTAATTGTAAAGTAGAAAAAGGTTTCGAAACGGTATTAAATTCACTTCAAATTCCAGAACCTATTCACTATTCAGAAATTGATTCTAAAGCTATTGATGTTATTTTTATTCCAATGTTTGTTACCGATAAAAAAGGAAATCGTGTAGGTTACGGAGGAGGATATTATGATAAGTTTTTGGCAAGATGTAGAGCTGATTCAAAAAAAATAGGTCTAACTTATTTTAGACCTATCGAATATATTGTAGACGCCTATTTCGGCGATTTTCCTCTTGATTTCTGTATTACTCCAGATGGAATTGAATCTTTCTGAATCGAGTCTTTTTTATCATTTAGTGTTCTGAAATAGAATTTAAACTCTCGCTGAAATTTGATCGGCTCTTGTTTTAACACAAATACACCAACATGATTATTGGTTTCGATTAACTTTTTATCCGAATTGAAATAATTAATTGTATACGCAATTCGCTTGATAGAGTCTGGTGTAATCGAATCTTTTGGTAAAATTGCAAATTTAGAAACGGAAGTAAATGTTACTTTTTTCGAACGAAGCTCTCTCAATAACGAAAATATTTCGGTCGTATCTTTTTTAGGAAAATAAGACAACAATTGATCTCTCAACAAGCTATCAACAACCGTATCATTGGTATTAGATGCCAACGCCGAAAGCTCGAAAAACTCGCGTAATTTTTGCTTTGCAATAAAATTTACAGCTTCTACCGAATCCATCTTACTACTTACTGTTGATGCTTCGTTTTTGTAACCTTTTATCGCTTCTGGGTTATACTCTCCTTTATATTTATCGTCTTTGCACGAAAATATCATCCAAACACTCATCAGCAATATCATGCTAAACTGAACTATTTTACTTATCGTTCTCATCTTGCTGGATTTTAAATTTTAATTTCACAATTTTTCCATTTTTCCTTTCCGATTCGATCAAAGAAAAATTCTTTAACGATGTCGTAGGCATTGTAACTAAATTGATATATTGTTGTTTCGAAAGAATCTCTACACCAAAAAAATCATTGTCATACACTTGATAAATCAACGCATCATCCGCAATCATTTGATTTAGCTTAGAAATTCGTTGTTTCAGATCTTTTGCTGAATTCGAATAATAATACAGCATAATTTTATAATCATCTGGCTCTAACAAAAGCTTTTCTGGCTGATTATATTGATGCAAATTAACCTTAAACGTATCTTGTTTATAATAAGGTGAACTCACAAACATCTTGATTGTATCTTTTTGCGATTCGAATTTGATACAACCTGTTTTCGTTGATAAATAAAGTGGCGTAAAACCATCTCTAATAATTGTAACCTCAACAGAATTGGTAATTGCAGCTTGTCTATCCGAATCTACAAAACAAAATTCATATTCTCGCTGACCAAAAATTGAATAATAAATAGTTGCTCCAATTCCGCTCAACAAAACAACTGCTGCTGCTATTATCGAAATCAATTTTAGCTTAGGTTTTGTTTTAGCAACTTTCTCTTTTACCGGAATTATTTCTTTTTCTGTTGATGGTTTAACTTCTGCTGGAATCTCTACTTCAGATTCTTCTGGAATTATATGTTCTGATGAAAAATTTTCGTTTTCTGTTGCTTCAATCGTCGATTCTTCAGTCTTATTTGGACCAAAATGTTCGATTTTCTGAACATTAAGAAAGTGTGCCCAATTTTTATATCCACAATATTGTGCCAAAAGATTGAGCATATCAATACGCGGAAGTTTCTTAAAATCTGACTTAAAATACGTATAAAACCATTTTTCACTAACAGTAGATCTGGTTTTATTGAATAAATCGTCTTGAAAAGATGTAATTTCTTGCCCCTTCCAATCGGAGATATTTTCGGATTGAGCAGAATTTTCTTCCAAAAATCGATTTGAAATCGTTTTTTTCAGAATTTCGAAAATTTCTATATCTGTAAATTTGCTCAAAAAAATAAAATTTATAAAGTTGGTTTTCAATATTTTGTAAAATAATTTCGATTTTACAAATTTTCTTTTAATACAACTACAAATAAAATAATTTTTTTGATATGTTGAGTTGTATTTCTTTATTAATGCTTTGTTAAATGATTTCTTTTGTTGTAAAACATTTGTTGAATATTAGATGATTGGATTACAATCATCTTACAACTATTTTACTTCAAAAAACTTTGATGTCTGCTTAACTTTGGTTCAACAAAATGATTGAAAAAATCAAGAAAAAAAAATCAATTAAACATATCAAAAATTAAAGTTATGAAAAAATTAGCATTAAACGTAATCGTATTAGGAGTAATCGGAACTTCATTTGGTCTAACATCTTGTAATTTATTTGGATCGAAAGAAACAAAAACTGAAACAGAAGTAAAAAATGACACGATTACAACAATCGAAGATTCTGTAAAAATTGACTCTGTAGGAAAAGATTCTGTTGTTATCAAAGATTCGGCAGTTGTAAAAGAAACTCCTGTAAAAGTTGAAACAACTACGACTACAACAACAGAGAAAAAATAATTTGTAGAATAGATTAAACAAAAAAATCAAATGAAAAAATTAGCGTTATTCGCTTTCGCAGCGATTTCTTTCACAGCAATTTCTTGTAAACAAGAACCAACAAGTGTAGGAGAACCAACAACAGTTATTGAAGATTCTGTAAATGTTGAAAAAGCAGAAATTCCTTCGGCAGATTCTGTAGAAGGAGTTACGGTAGATTCTTCGAAAACTGTAAATCCAGCAGGAACAACAAAAGATTCTGTTGCGAAATAGAACTTAAAAACTCAAAAAAAATCCGCTCGTTAAGCGGATTTTTTTGTTTCTATATCTAAGATTAAGATTCTTTCAATGATTTAATATCAATCACAAAACGGTACTTCACATCAGATTTCATCATTCGCTCGTAAGCTTCATTAATGTTTTGAATATCGATCATTTCGACATCAGACACAATATTATGTTCTCCACAAAAATCTAACATTTCTTGTGTTTCCTTGATTCCTCCAATTAAAGATCCTGCTAAATTACGACGTTTCATAATCAATAAACCTCCGTGAACAGCATCTAAAGGCTCGATAGCTCCAACCATACACATTGTTTTATCTAATTTTAATAATTGTAAATATGGATTAACATCGTGTTTTACAGGAATTGTATTCAATAAAAAATCAAATGAATTTGCATGCGCTTTCATTTGTGTTGCATCTTTCGAAATCAAAACCTCATCAGCTCCAAGTTTCTTTGCATCTTCACCTTTAGACTCAGATGTTGTAATCATTACAACATGTGCACCCATTGCTTTTGCAAATTTAACACCCATATGTCCCAAACCTCCAAGACCAATTATACCAACTTTATCGCCCGATTTTACATTCCAGTGACGCAAAGGCGACCACGTTGTAATTCCCGCACACAACAATGGCGCAGCAGCTTTTACATCGATATTTTCGGGTACGTGAAGCACAAAATCTTCTTCTACCACGATGTTTTCTGAATAACCACCGTAAGTGATTCCACCATGTTTCGAGTTTTTAGAATTGTACGTTCCTGTAAAACCATTTTCACAATACTGCTCCAAACCTTCGTCGCAAGAATGACAATGTTGACAAGATTCTACCATACAACCTACTCCAACCAAATCTCCAACTTTAAACTTTGTTACATCAGAACCAATTTCTTTTACTCGACCAATAATTTCGTGCCCTGGAACAACTGGATAATTTGGTTTTCCCCAATCGCCTTTCGCTGTATGAATATCGCTGTGACAAACTCCACAATACTCGATATCTATAAAAATATCTTTCGCATGTAAATGTCGACGTTCTATTGTGTGTGGCGCTAATGGATCAGTTTCATTAAACGCTGCGTATGTTTTTGTGTTCATTATTTTTAAAATTTTTAATCCTATAAAATTAAAAAATCTACCTGAATAATCAGATGGTTTTGAATGAATTAAATTATAATTATTTCAATTTTTTGATTCCCATGTTCCACAAAGTGAATGCATATTTATCAGCTGTTTCATTAATCACAACTTCTGTCGAACGACCTGCTCCGTGACCAGCTTTCGTTTCAATTCTGATTAAAACTGGATTATCACACGCTTGTTTCGCTTGTAAATTAGCCGCAAACTTGTACGAATGCGCAGGAACTACACGATCATCATGATCTCCTGTTGTGACTAATGTAGCAGGATAACATGTTCCTTCTTTTACATTGTGAACTGGTGAATAACCTTTCAAATACTCGAACATTTCTTTGCTGTCATCAGCAGTTCCGTAGTCATAACCCCAACCTGCACCAGCAGTAAACGTATGATAACGTAACATATCTAAAACCCCAACCGCAGGCAATGCTACTTTTGCTATTTTTGGATTAATTGTTTCTGTTGCGCCAACTAATAATCCTCCGTTAGATCCTCCTGATAATGCAGTAAAATCTGGTGAAGTGTAATTGTTTTTCTGTAGATATTCTGCAGCAGCAATGAAATCATTAAAAACATTTAATTTATTGAATTGACGCCCTCCATCGTGCCATTTTTTACCATATTCTCCACCTCCACGTAAGTTTGGAACAGCGTAAACTCCACCATTTTCAATCCAAGCAGCAGTTGCTGGACTAAATCCTGGCGTTAAACTAATATTGAATCCTCCGTATCCATAAACGATTGTAGGATTTTTACCATTTTTCTTCAATCCTTTTTTATACGTAATAATCATCGGAACCTTTGTTCCATCTTTTGACGTATAAAAAACTTGTTCAGAAATGTAATCATCTGAATTAAATTTTACATTTGGTTTAATGTAAACATCCGAAGATCCCGTTTCTACATTGTATTTGTAGCTTGTAGATGGTGTGATATAATTTGAAAATCCGAAATAGATTTCTTTCTCTGATTTTTTTCCTCCAAATCCTGATGCAGAACCAACGCCTGGCAATGTAATTTGACGGACTTTTGATCCATCATATTTGTATTGCTCCACAACCGAAATTGCATCTTTTAAGTATTTAGCAAATAAATAACCTCCTCCTGTAGAAACAGATAATACATTTTCAGTTTCTGGAATAACTATTTTCCAAGCAGCTTCGCTCAAATCAGAAATAGTTGCTTTAACTACTTTATTGTTTGGTGCTTTGTTATTTGTAAAAATGTAGAAAGTCTCTCCATCGTTATCAATCACAGAAGTATTTGTATCAAAATTATTCACAATTGTTTTGATTGGGCTATTTGCTTGAGACAAATCTTGATAATACAACTCATTTCCAGTTGTTGTATTTGCAGCTGTAATAATTAAGAAACGCTCATCATCCGTCAAATAAGCACCAACATAACGGCGAGGTGTTTCTGCTCCTCCAAAAATCAATTGATCTTTTTTCTGAGCTGTTCCTAATTTGTGGTAATATAATTTGTGTTGATCTGTTTTCTCAGATAATTCAGATCCTTTTGGTTTATCATAAGACGAATAGTAGAAACCGTCGTTTCCTTTCCAAGCTGTTCCAGAGAATTTAACATCAATCAATGTTTCTCCAACTTGTGTTTTATCTTTTGCGTTAAGAACAATTACTTTTCTCCAATCTGATCCACCTTCTGAAATTGAATAGGCAACTAAGCTTCCATCTTTAGAAAAGCTAACATCAGCCAACGAAACAGAACCATCTTTCGAGAATTTATTCGGATCTAAAAAAACTTCTTCTGTTCCATTTTCACCTAATTTACGGTACAAAACTGAGTGTTGTTGTAAACCATCATTTTTGTAGTAATACGTATAATCTCCTTCTTTAAAAGGCGTCGAAATTTTCTCGTAATTCCAGATATCCGTCAACGATTTTTTCAATTGTGTACGTAATGGAATTTCATTCAAATAAGCATAAGTTGCTTTATTTTGTTCAATTACCCATTTCTTAGTATCTTCAGACAAATCATCTTCCAACCAACGATATGGATCTTGTACATTCTCTCCAAAATACGTATCAACATGATCAATTTTTTTTGAATCTGGATACTTTTTCTTATAACTCTGTGCATTCACTCCTACCATAAGGGCAACATTAAATAAAATAAAAGCAGTTTTTTTCATTTCTTCTTAGTATAGCTGTTTTGGTAAAGATAATAAAATCAAAAAGATAAATTGGTATTGAAAAAAATGATTTATTTTTGGGCAAAATCCTCTCAGATTTTAATTGAAATGAATACTTACAACTTCGCGGCAACTTAACGTTAAATTCATTTTGATTTAAAAATTTATCAAGTATTTTTAATTTGAAAAACCAAAAAAAATGACTGTAGAAAAGTCTTTAACAGCCAAAATTGGGTCTATTTTTTCGTTGATTAAACAATCTTTTTCAAGCGAAAACTTAGATTTAACCGCATTACCAATCAAAAAATCAGTATTTCTATTAGCGATTCCCATGATGTTCGAAATGGTGATGGAATCTGTCTTTGCATTGGTCGATTTATATTTTGTAGGACATTTAAAAGAAAGCGCTTTCGCCATACAAACTGTTGGTCTTACAGAATCTTTATTAACAATTGTTTATTCGATTTCAATAGGAATAAGTATGGCTGCAACTGCCATTATTGCACGAAGAATTGGAGAAAAGAAACCCGAAAAAGCTTCGGAAAGTGCTTCGCAAGCAATTTTATTATCGATAATCATTACAATTCTGTTGAGTATTTTCGGATTTATATTCGCCAAAGATTTATTGATTTGGATGGGATCATCTGAACAAGCCGCAGAATACGGGAAGAATTTTACTAAAATAATGATGGCAAGTTGTTTATCAATTGTGTTATTATTCTTGATTAACGGAATTTTTCGCGGAGCTGGAAATGCAGCAATTGCGATGAAAAGTTTGTGGTTAGCTAACGGAATAAATATTATTCTGTGTCCAATTCTTGTTCGCGGATGGTTCTTTTTTCCTGAAATGGGATTAGAAGGAGCAGCCTTAGCTACTGCAATTGGTAGAAGTGGTGGTGTGGTTTATCAATTGTATGGTTTAACGAAAAAAGATTCATTAATTCAAATCAAATGGAGTTATTTCGTTCCAAAATCTAAACTAATTATCAATATTGTAAAAATTGCAGTTCCTGCTATTGTACAATATATTATTGCAAGTTGTAGTTGGATTATTCTTGCGCGAATTGTTGCTCAATCTGGTGGAGAAATTGCATCTTCTGGTTATCAAACAGCTTTACGACTGATGATGTTTTTTATGTTACCTGCTTGGGGATTGAGTAATGCTGCGGCAACTTTAGTTGGTCAAAACTTAGGAAATAAAGATCCCGAAAAAGCAGAAAAATCAGTCCTTATGACCATGAAATTTAATATCATCTACATGTTGATTGTAAGTGTTATATTCTATGGATTAAGTAATTATTTAGTTTCAATTTTTACAACAGAAGAACATATCAAAATTGTTGCAAAAGAAGGAATGTACATTTTGGCAACTGGTTTTTTATTATACGGAATTGGAATGGTAATGATGAATGCTTTTAACGGCGCGGGCGATACAATGACGCCAACGATTATCAATTTTGTTGGATTTTGGTTATTCCAAATTCCATTAGCGTATATGTTAACGTATCATTTCAATTTGAAGGAAGAAGGCGTTTTTATAGCAATTCCTGTTTCGGAAACGTTTATTGCAATTTTAGCATTTATTCTCTTTAAACGAGGGAAATGGAAGCAGAAAATAGTATAAAAAAAATCGCTCAAATGAGCGATTTTTTTATGTTTTATCCTTTGTAAGTATAATATCTTGCACCTTTCAAATCTGGAATTTCAGTTTCAATGCGATCTAAAGCAAAACCTTTCGAATCATTAATAGATGTTTTCAGATTTTTATTGTGTAGATCTTGGTATTGTTCAAAAGAAATTGCTTCTCTTTTATTTAAATAAGTGAACAAATCCATTTTATTCATCACATTCTTCCAACCTTCACCAATTTGTCCTTGAAAAACTTTCGATTTAGATCCAGAACCATACGCAATAAATCCAACAGTTTTTCCATTCAACTCTTCATCATTATCAGCACTCACTTGTAAAGCCGATAAAAATGCCGTGAAAACAGAAGCTGTGTACATATTTCCGATCTCAGAAGAAGCACGTTGAGTTGGTTCTACTTTTTCTTTGATTAAAGCTTTATATTCATCCGATTTTGAAACAATTTTCAAGTTATCATTCGAATTATCTTGACCATTTTCTAACGCAAAAACATCCGAAAACATTCTTTTTCCTTGAAATGCATAAGGTAAGTGAAAAGCAATATATCGCCAATTTTCGTACAATTTTCCTTCAACACCTGCTTTTTCTTTAAAATTAAAATAAGCTTCTCTTACTCTATTCTTATAACATTCGTTAGAATATTGCCCTTCGAAAACTGGTTCATCTGAAAAAATTTCGATTTCAGATTTTGTTGTTCCTAAAGCATTCAAAATCGCTTCATCAGAAGTTGATTGATGTGGTTTAAAGAAATCAAAAACAGATTCCATTCCAATTCCCCAATAGTTATCAAACGCAATCAAATCTGGTTGATTCGAGATTAACATCGCTACTGCACCAGCTCCTTGCGTATATTCTCCCGTCGATTCTAAGCCATATTTTGCATAATCGGCTGCAATTACAATTGCTTTTTTAGCTGGATTTACACGAACATAATCAATAGAATTGTGCATCGCATCTACTCCACCCACACACGCAAACGTCATATCCACAACATCTGTATGTCTAAAAGGTCGTTCACCAAATTGTTTAGCCAAAACAGATTCTACCAATTGTACTGCATAAGTTGCGGTTGGTTTTGCTCCATCTAAAGCGCTTTCTGTTCCTAAATAAATTCGTCCGATTTCAGTTGGATTTATATCAAAATCTGTGATTAATTTCAACAAAGCATTCGCAGCGATAGTTGCTGTATCTTCATGAACATCTAAAACAGACATTTTTTTTAATCCTAATCCTATTTCAAGTTTATCAGGATCAATATTGCGCTGAATTGCTAAATCTTTTATTGGTAAATATATATGCGGAACGTAGATAGAAGCCGCCTCTATTCCATACTTCATTTTCGTTGATTTTTAAGCGAACTTCAAAGTTAAGAGTATTTAATTTTTAGTAAGCATGAAATAAATCCTGAATTTTAAGAAATCAATAATCATTATAAAAAAACAAAAAAATAGAGGTTTAATTAGAATATTTCTTAATTTTAAGTCTATAATTTTAAATATTTTTTTTCAAAATGGCTCGTACTTTTTACAAATCAATCAAAAATTCTGTCAAATATTGGTGGATTTTATTAATCATTGGATTATTATTCGTTGGACTTGGAATTTATACATTCGCATTTCCAACAGCATCGTATGTTGCACTTTCAGTATTTTTTGCTGTATCTTTTTTATTCTCTGGAATTTCGGAAATTGTTTTTTCGATCTCAAATAAAGATGAAATTGACAGTTGGGGCTGGACATTAACGTATGGAATTATCACCACAATTGTTGGATTTATGCTAGTTGTTAATCCTATTTTAAGCTTAGAAGTTTTTGCTTATTATGTTGGGTTCTTAGTGTTATTCCGCTCAATTTCTGGAATTAGTTATGCTTTTGACCTAAAAAATTATGGTGTAAGAGATTGGGGTGTTTCGTTATTTTTGGCAATTGTTGGATTAGTTATTTCGCTTATTTTATTATCATCTCCACAATTAGCAGGTTTAACAGCAGTAGCTTGGCTTGGATTAGCGGTTATTTCTACCGGATTATTTGCGATTTTTATTTCATTACAATTGAAGAAAATTAAAGATATCCCGAATAATATTTCAGACGATTTGAGAAGTCGATATGAAGAAATTAGAAAAGAAATCGAAGATTTTAAAAATCAATAAAAAACAAAAACCTCCACTTTAATTGAAGTGGAGGTTTTTGTTTTATTTTCCTAAGATTCCTTCTAAAAATCCAGTTTTAAAAGATTCAATCATAACATCTGGTTGATCGATAAAATTTAGAAAACCATAAGCTAGAACTGCACCCATAGCAATTTTTCCAATTGATAATAAAGATAGCTTTTTCATATTACCTTAATTTAAAATTAAATATAATAAATATTTACAATATCGGTGCTAATAATCTACAAATCGATGCAAACGCACGGTTATACCAAGGTCTATTTTCCCACTTTTCAATAGTTAATAATTCTGAATCCTCTTTATCTATATCAAATTGAGCACTCATTTGTTGTAATAACGTTGCATTTTCAATCACCGAAGTAATCTCGAAATTAATTATAAAACTACGATAATCTAAATTTACTGTTCCAATAAAAGCCAATTTATCATCGACAGTAATAGTTTTGGCATGAAGAAATCCTTTTTCGTACAAATAAACCTTCACACCTCGCTTCATCAAAGGTTTTAGGAATGATAATGACGCTTGTTGCACCACAATAGAATCGCCTTTTTTAGGGATAATCAACTCCACTTCTACTCCGCTCGAAACAGCAATCATCATCGCTGTCTTAAATTCGTCACTTGGTATAAAATATGGTGTACACAATTGCACTTTCTTTTTCGCTAAAGTAATTGCCAAAATCATCGCTTCCATTGCCGAATGTACATCACTACCAGGCGAAGAAAGTCCGAAACTAACAGTTGCAGCATCTTCAAAAATCTTACTTTGAGAATTGTAAAAATAATTTGAATCAGAAATATTATACTTTTTGCCTTCCGTCATCATCCAATTTAAGTAAAAATGCAATTGCAAACTATTGATAGAATCTCCTTCAATCATCACAGAAGTATCACGCCAATAAATCTTATTATTTGGACTTATTACACCATTTTGATTGATGTATTTATCACTAATGTTAATTCCACCTAAAAATGCTTTTTTACCATCAACAATCAAAATTTTACGGTGATTACGGTAATTAGAATTCGCTAAAGAAGAAAATCGAACAGGTAAAAATGTTTGAAACTCCACACCTGTTCCATCAAATCTTGAGTGATGTTTATTCAGTTTTGATGATCCAAAATCATCCGCAGTTACACGAACTTCTACACCATTTTTAGCTTTTTCAATCAGAATATCAATGATTTCATTTCCAATATGATCTTCATCAAAAATGTAATATTCGAGATGAATATGATTTTTAGCTTCACGTAAAGCTTCCAAAAAAAGAGGAAATTTTTCTTCTCCATTTGTCAACAACTTTACTTTATTATTTGTTGCAGGATAAGCAACTCTTGCATTATTTAAATAACGATAAACCTGTGACAAAGAACCAATTCTTGCATTTACTTTATCTAAATCATCGTGAACAAATTGATCCATTTCAGCCCATTTTTCATTGATGATTTTTTGATGATTCTTATCTATACGTTTAAAAAATTCATCTTTTTTAAATTTCTGTCCAAAGAAAAAATATAAGATTATTCCAATAAACGGTAGAAAAACAATCACCAGTATCCATGCAATTGTTTTAGTAGGGTTTCGATTTTCGATCAAAATAGTAACAATCACCATTATATAAAGGACGGTAAGCGGAACCCAATACCATTCTTTGATAAAATTCCAGATGTGCAAAAGTGTGATTGACCATTCCATTTGTTACCAATTCGTAATTTTTATAAAAATAAATGAATAAAAATCAATTCCTTAAAAAATTAATAGAAAATATTTAAAAATAATTTTGGAAATATAAAACAAACCTTCTTATATTTGCAATCCAAAATGACGGTGCCTTAGCTCAGTTGGTAGAGCAAAGGACTGAAAATCCTTGTGTCCCTGGTTCGATTCCTGGAGGCACCACCACATTTATAAAACCTCAAGCATGTGTTTGAGGTTTTTTTTTTGAATGAACATAACAATTTATTCATCGAGTATTTTAGAGTTGTATCTAAATATTCCGTAAATTGCATAAAACATGGAAATAGGAAATAGACCTTGGGGTTCGTACTACGTATTAGAGGACACCGATATATATAAATTAAAAAGAATAGAAGTGAATGTTGGCGGGCGTTTGTCTTACCAATACCACAATCATCGTGCAGAAGTTTGGACAATTGTTCAAGGAACTGCAATGGTAACACTTGATGATAAAGAATATGAATACAAAGCAGGTGAAGTCGTTATTATTCCATTAAAAGCAAAACATCGTATTCAGAACATAGGTAATGAGACTCTAATTTTTATCGAAGTTCAACATGGTACGTATTTTGGGGAAGAAGACATCATTCGCATTGAAGATGATTACAACCGATCATCTGAAGATTAATAAAAACTAACTATAAAAGACTATACTAATTGACTATGAAAATCGGAATTACATTTAGTGCTTTTGATTTGCTTCATGCGGGACATATCAAAATGCTAGAAGACGCAAAACAACATTGCGATTATTTGATTGTAGGTTTACAAACAGATCCAACATTAGATCGACCAGAAAAAAACAAACCAACACAAACTGTTGTAGAACGCTACATTCAGTTAAAAGGTTGCAAATTTGTTGACGAAATTGTGCCTTATGCAACAGAACAGGATTTAGAAGATGTTTTGAGATCTTTCAAAATCGATGTGCGTATTTTAGGGATTGAATACCAAGACAAAAACTTCACAGGACGTAAATATTGTGAAGAAAAAGGAATCGAATTGTATTACAATTCAAGAGACCACCGTTTCTCAAGTTCTGGACTTAGAAAAGTGGTTGCCGAAAAAGAACTTCTTAAAGTTGTAAAATAAAAATGGAGTAAGGTTAGAGTTTATCTAACCTTTTTTATTTACAATACTTTCTCAATCAAAAAATTAATGTAAAAAATAATTCTAAAAATTATACCTTTGCAAAATGTCAAATATAGTTGCAATTGTAGGAAGACCAAACGTTGGTAAATCTACGTTCTTCAACAGAATGATCCAAAAAAGACAAGCTATCGTTGATGACACTTCTGGTGTTACACGTGACCGTCACTATGGAAAATCTGATTGGAATGGAAAAGAGTTTACCGTAATCGATACCGGAGGGTATGTCGTTGGTTCAGATGATACCTTTGAAGAAGAGATCCGCAAGCAAGTTGAATTGGCTATTGATGAAGCAAATGTAATTTTGTTCATGGTAGACAATCAAGTTGGTTTAACGGATATGGATAAGGAAGTTGGCAACCTTTTAAGACGCACTAAGAAGCCTACATTCTTAGTTGTGAATAAGGTCGATACCAACAAAAATTTAGAAGATTCTTATGAGTTTTATAACTTAGGATTCGAAAAAATGTACACTATCGCTGCAATGAGCGGAAGTGGAACAGGTGAATTATTAGATGATGTGGTAGATTGTTTTACAGAAGAACAACACATTGATCCATTCGAAGGTTTACCTAAAATTACAATCGTAGGTCGTCCAAATGCTGGAAAATCTACATTAATCAATGCATTATTAGGTGAAGAACGTAATATTGTAACGGATATCGCAGGAACAACACGTGATTCTATCGAAACGTTGTACAATAAATTTGGACACGAATTTGTTTTGGTAGACACTGCCGGAATGCGTAAAAAAGGAAAAGTAAGCGAAGATTTAGAATTCTATTCTGTCATGCGTTCGGTTCGTGCAATCGAAGAATGCGACGTTTGTGTCTTAGTAATTGATGCAGAACGTGGTATTGAAGCACAAGATTTGAATATTCTTTATTTAGCAGAACGTAACCGAAAAGGTGTGGTCATCTTAATCAACAAATGGGATTTATTGGAAAAAGAAACCAATACAATGAAAGAATACAAAGATGCTATTCTAAAACGTATTGCGCCTTTTACAGACGTTCCTGTGTTGTTTATCTCGGCTCTTACAAAACAACGTGTCTTGAAAGCTGTGGATACATTTATCGAAGTTTACGAGAACCGTAGTCGTCGTATCAAAACAAGTAAATTAAACGAAACCTTGTTACCGATTATCGAGATTACACCTCCACCTGCAGTAAAAGGAAAATACATCAAAATCAAATATGTAACGCAGTTACCTACAAAAACGCCTCAATTTGCGTTTTTCTGTAACTTGCCGCAATATATTAGAGATCCTTACAAACGATTTATCGAAAATCAATTGAGAAAGGAATTCAATTTTGAAGGAGTTCCTATTGAAGTTTACTTCAGAAAGAAATAATAAAAATCCAAAAAGTCCATTTACAATTTGTAGATGGACTTTTTTATTGATAACAATAGAATTTAACATTCATAAAAAAAGCTCAACGATTGCCGCTGAGCATTTTTGTGACCGAGACAGGATTCAAACCTGTAACCTCTTGAGCCGTAATCAAGTGCGCTATTCAGTTGCGCCACTCGGCCGTTTGAAATAATTGAAAGTATTTTCCTTTATTTTCGAATGCAAATATACAGCTCTTTTATCGTAAAAACCTAAGCTTTTCGAGAAAAATTTTTAACAATAATTTAATTCACAACGAATCAATTGCTTACAAAAATATTTTTTTATGATTTCATCCTATTTCTTAACTTGCCTGCTCTAAATTCAATCCAAAATGATTAAAAAATTAATTCTAAGTTCATTCGTTCTTCTTGCCATTAGTAGTTGTAAACAGTCGAAAGAAGCTGTTAAAACCGAACAAGAAAATACAACTTTTCAGTTTGCAAAAAATATTTCTATCGAAGAAAACAACGAAACAATCACGATAAAATCTTCTGGAAATACAATTTCATTTGATAAAAAAGACTTGCCTATCAAAACTGTGATGGTAGAAACTTCATCTGCTGTGACGTTTTTAGATCAATTAGGAAGTCTTGACTTAATCAAAGGAGTTTGCGATGCAGATTTTATTTACAATCCTAAAATAGCCGAAGGAATTGCGAATAAATCAATCTTGAAAGTTGGAAATTCAAACGAACTATTCACAGAAATTATCTTAAAAAATAAGCCTCAATTGATTATTGCAAGTTCTAATCCTGTTTTAGCAAAATTTCATCAACAATTGGAACAAAATGGAATAAAAGTATTGTATTTAGATGAATACAAAGAGCAAAACCCATTGGGACAAGTTGAATATCTGAAGGTTTTCGGAAAATTATTCGGAAAAGATACAGAAGCTGAAAAACGTGTAGAAACGGTTAAAAATAATTACGACTCCATCAAAAATATCATTCAAACCAAAGCCAAAGGCAACATTTCAACAATTGTGAATACAATGTATGGCGACATTTGGTACGTTCCGACAAATGATTTGTTGCAAGCAAAATTAATAGACGATGCGAAAGGAAATTATATTTTCAAGAATAAAACAGGTGAAAATAGTTTGAGCTTAACATTTGAAGAAGTTTATACAGCTGGAAAATCTGCAAATTATTGGATTAATGTAACAAACGTAAATACGTTGGCAGAAATGAAAGCTTCTTATCCAAATTATGCGTGGTTTGATGCGTTTAAGAAAGGAAATGTTTACGCTTACAACAAACGAATGAATGCAAAAGGTTCGAATGATTATTTTGAACAAGGAATCCTTCGTCCAGATATTATTTTGAATGATTTAGGAAAAATTTTCTATCCAAATTTATTTCCAACGTATGAGTTGTACTTTTATCAACAATTGAAATAAATGACTGAAATTATTCAAAAATTCGAAGATTTTGTTCTAAAATCTTCGAATTTATCCATTTCAACTCTTGAAAAAGATGCAGAATGTGACGAATATATAGGTTATAATTTCAATGTTAATGAGTTTTCTATAAAATTTAGAAAATCGAAAATTACGCCTAAAAAAGTTGGTCAATTTGTAACATTATGGAAACGAAATACAGCTAAACAAACCGAACCTTTCGACGAAAATGATGGTTTTGATTATTACATTATTGCTGCAGAAGATGATTCTAAACTAGGTTTTTATATTTTTCCGAAATCAATTTTAATTGAAAAACATATTTTGACCTCAATTAAAAAAGAAGGAAAAAGAGGTTTTAGAGTTTATCCGAATTGGATAAAACCTGAAAATAAACAAGCGGAGAAAACTCAAAATTGGCAACAAGATTATTTCGTAGAAGTCAACAATCAACAAATTGATAAAACCAAGTTAGAAAAGATATTCAACAAAAAACGGAATTCAAATTGAGTTCCGTTTTTTTGTTATTTTTTCAAAAATTCGAATCCAAATAAAAATAAGCTTCACTGATAAAATCACTAATATTTGACGCAATTAAACTATGTGGATGAATTTTATTTACAGCCAAATCTCCAGCCAATCCATGTAAATAAACACCTAAAATTGAAGCTTCTGATGAATGATAACCTTGTCCAATTAGCGACGCAATAATTCCACTCAACGTATCTCCAGATCCAGCAGTTGCCATTCCCCAATTTCCTGTCGAATTGAAATAAATTTTACCTTCGGATGTAATAACTGCAGTATAAAAACCTTTTATAATAAATGTCAATTGATGAAAAACAGCAAGTTTTTTAACTTTTTCTAATTTCTCAAAATCATTTTCCCATTCTCCAATTAAACGTTGTAACTCTTTTGGATGCGGTGTTAAAACTGAATCTTGTGGAATCAACGTAAAACAATCTTTCTGATTAGCTAAACAATTTAATGCATCAGCATCAATCACCAAAGGTTGTTGTTGATTCTTAATCCAATTGATAAAATTTGCTTCTGTAGTTGGGTGTTGTCCCATTCCCATTCCAACAGCAACTCCTTGATAAATTTTTATCTCAGGAAAATGTTCAATTTGTTTTTCTGAATCATCAGTCAAACTCATTGATTCTATCAAATTTGTTTGCAAAATATTTAATCCACATTGAGGAGTATAAGTCGTTACCAAACCACTACCCGTCTTCAAGGCTGCTTTTGCACTTAAAATAATTGAACCTATTTTTCCTAAACTTCCACCAATTATCAACGTATGACCAAATGTACCTTTGTGCGAAAATTGACTTGGTTTCTTTAGAAATTTCTGAACATCATTTTTCTGTATAAAATAATAATTTGTCTCAAATTCATTACTCACATGTTGTTCTAATCCAATATCTAACAAAATAAATTCATCGGTGTAAATCTGATTTTCAGGAAATAATAAACCTAATTTAGAAACCTGAAAAGTATATGTTTTATTTGATTTACAACACGGAAAATATTTTTGCATAGGAGAATCAGCAATAAAACCAGAAGGCAAATCTATCGAGATAATTTGCGTCGGATTTGACTCTTCTATTTGATTGAAGACTGAATTCCAATCATCATGCAAAGGTTGATTAATTCCAATTCCGAAAATAGCATCGATAATAACTGAATTTTCAGGAAGTTGTAACTCTTCATTCAAATTAAAAAAATGTAAATCATTAGAACTCAAAAGTTGTTGATTCTTTAAATTATCTTCGCTATAATTCTCTGATTTCAATATATAAATCAATGTTTTATAGCCTAATTTTTTCAATTCTCTTGCAACTCCTAATCCATCTCCTCCATTATTTCCTTTTCCGCAAAAAATAATAATGGGTAATTCTTTAGATGGAATATCATTCACTATATTTTCAGTCAATTTCAATACAGCTCGCTCCATCAAATCCCAAGAGGATATATTTTGATGTTTGATCGTTAATTGATCCCATTCTTTTATCTGTTTTGAATTGAGTATTTTCATGAATAACATTTGTTTACATAAAGGTAGTAAATAAAAAAAGGAACTCAAATTGAGTTCCTTTTTTTATTTATATTCTATTAATCTTAAAATAATTCTGATCGGAATTGCTCTAAGAAACGTTTATCATTTTCTGTGTACAAACGGATATCCCCAATTTGATACAACAACAACGCAATACGCTCAATTCCCATACCGAATGCATAACCCGAATATTTCTCAGGATCGATATCTACATTGCGCAAAACGTTAGGATCTACCATACCACATCCCATAATTTCTAACCAACCTGTACCCTTTGTCATACGATAATCGGTTTCAGTTTCTAATCCCCAATATACATCAACCTCCGCAGAAGGCTCTGTAAATGGGAAATATGAAGGACGTAAACGAATTTCAGATTTACCAAATAACTCAGTTGTAAAATAACTTAACGTTTGTTTCAAATCTGCAAACGAAACACCTTCGTCGATATACAAACCTTCAATTTGGTGGAACATCATATGCGAACGAGACGAAATAGCCTCATTACGGTAAACACGACCTGGCGCTAAGAAACGCATGGGCGGTTGATTGTTCTCCATATGACGAATCTGCGTAGACGATGTATGCGTACGCAACACGATATCTGGATCAGTTTCGATGAAAAATGTATCTTGCATGTCTCTTGCAGGGTGATGTGCAGGCAAATTTAACGCTGTAAAATTGTGCCAATCATCTTCGATTTCTGGCCCTTCAGAAACGCTAAATCCAATGCGATTAAAAATCTCGATAATACGATTTTTTGTAATGTTAATTGGATGACGAGATCCCAATGTAAAAGGCTCTCCAGGACGCGTCAAATCTAAAGAAGAATCAGTTTTTCCTTCGTTTGAGATTTCATTTTTAAGAACAGTTGATTTTTCAGTTGCCAATGTTTTTAATTCATTCACAACTTGACCAAATTCCTTTTTTTGTTCATTCGGAACAGATTTGAACTGTGTAAACAAGTCTGTTAAAATTCCTTTTTTTCCTAAAAATTTAATTCTGAATTCTTCAATTTCAGCAGCATTTGTTGAATGGAAGTTTTTTACTTCTTCAATATATTGTTTGATTTGGTCAATCATAATTTCTGATCAATTTGATTACAAATTTAACCGATAATCAACTTATAACAAATTATTCGAGTACTTTTATTAAAAACGTCTAATTCTTATAAATAAAAATCCTCCTAAGAAACTTAGGAGGATTTGATTGATATCTTATTTTTGAAAATTATTTCCCAAATACTTCTTTTACTTTAGCAGTAATTCGTTCTCGTTCTGCATCTGTTAAATTAGAACCAGAAGGTAAACATAAACCATTTTCAAATAATTCTTCGGCTACCGTTCCTCCATAATAAGGTGCATCAGCAAAAACAGGTTGCATATGCATTGGTTTCCATAATGGACGAGATTCGATATCATCTTCTAAAAAAGCTAAACGCAAATCTTCGCGCGTTTTCCCCGCTACCTTTGGATCAATTAAAATCGCTGACAACCAATGGTTAGAGAAATAATCAGAAGTTGGTTCTGTAAATACCGTTACGCCATCAATATCCGCAAATAAATCTTGATAGAATTTATTCATTGCACGACGAGCTTCAACTCTATCTGCTAAAACTTCCATTTGGCCACGACCAATACCTGCTGTAATATTACTCATACGGTAATTGTACCCAATATGTGAGTGTTGATAATGAGGTGCATTATCGCGTGCTTGTGTCGCTAAAAATACTGCTTTATCTTTATCTTCTTGTGTTTGACAAACTAATGCTCCACCACCAGAAGTTGTTATAATTTTATTCCCATTAAACGATAACGCTCCAAAACGACCAAAAGTCCCTGCTGCTTTTTCTTTGTATTTAGAACCTAAAGCTTCTGCAGCATCTTCTATCACAGGAATGTTATATTTATCAGCAACAGCATGTACTTCGTCTACTTTATATGGCATTCCGTACAAATGCACTGCTAAAATTGCTTTTGGTGTTTTTCCTTTTGAAATTCTATCTTTAATTGATTCTTCTAATGCTATTGGACAAATGTTCCATGTATCTTTTTCAGAATCTACAAAAACAGGTGTAGCACCTTGATAAGCAATTGGATTTGCTGTTGCTGAGAATGTCATCGATTGACAGATTACCTCATCACCATGTGAAACCCCACATTCTATTAATGCTAAATGAATTGCCGCTGTTCCTGCAGATAATGCTGCAACTTTTACATCTGCATTTAAGAAATTTTCTAAATCTGCTTCAAAACCATTTACGTTAGGTCCTAATGGTGCAACCCAGTTTGCATCGAATGCTTCGTGAATGTATTTTAGTTCGTTACCTCCCATATGAGGAGATGATAACCATATCTTTTCAGCCATTTTATAGTTGTTTTTGTTGAGCAAATTTATGATAAAACTATGATTTTTGCTTCATTAGTTTATCATAAAACTTCATAAAATAAAAAATCTTATCAATACTCTCTCAAACATTTTCTTAATGTAAGAGATTTAATGCCTATTTCTATATCCTTTTTTCTAATTCAAATACTCTTTTCAAAAAGAAATTTTGTCATTTTGATGTATCGAGAAATCTTAACCTTAATTTGAATCTTAACATCATTTACACACTCCCCTAACCCCTCTCAAGAGGGAAATTTATTTCATATTTAATAAAAAAATCCTCCTAAGAAAACTTAAGAGGATTTGATTGATATTATATTTTTAAAAATTATTTTCCAAATACTTCTTTTACTTTAGCTGTAATTCGTTCGCGTTCTACATCAGTTAAATTAGAACCAGAAGGTAAACATAAACCATTTTCAAATAATTCTTCTGCTACCGTTCCTCCATAATAAGGTGCATCAGCAAAAACAGGTTGCATATGCATTGCTTTCCGTTAATTCACGAAGGAAAGGATTACTGAGGATTCTGGCTTTTATTTGTAGAGGATGTCGATTTTTTTCGAGAAATTAAAAACCTGTTTTATTATTTTTCTTCTAACTTTTACCTTAATGCAAAGTCTGTGCAAACAGAGTATGTGATTACAAAACATCAAGTCTTTGATTTTCGACGGTCAAAATTAGTTTTAGTCATTCAATGTTTTAGATCATTTGCTACGCAAACAGTAAAACATTTTAACCATGCCACTCAACTTTTTGACACTCGCCTCCAAATCATATGACATTTTTCTAATCCTTTTTTCATTCATAAATTTTGTAAAAACTTATTACTTAAAACTCAATACTTAAAACTTAAATTATTTTCTTAACGTGAGAGTTTTAATGCCGGTTTTTCATCCTTTTTTAATATTAAAATCCCTTTTAAACAATGAATTCAAACCCGTCATTGCTGAAAAGTCGAGCGTCAATTCGGCGTAAAGAGCGTTAAAAATGATTTATGTTCGCATTTCATATGCGAATGTTCTAAAGCATTTAGCGAATAGCCATTATTGACCGACTTGTAAGCACAGACTTGACTTTTTTGGTTCGTTTTTGTGTCAAGACAAAAATGAATGTAAAATTATTAATCAATTTGTAACAATTTTACCTAAACTCCACTGTAGCTTCTCCTTTTAATTTCAAATTTTTAATTTCAAATGTTTTTTCATCAAGGTTCCCCGAAGGGCATATGAATTCATTTGAAAACAATAATAACTCATGAATAAAAAAATGAATAATCTTAATCATGCATCTCAACTTTTTGACACTCGCCTCAAAATCATATGACATTTTTATGATCCTTTTTCAAATACATAATACATTGTACTTTTTACATAATACATAATACATTTCACAAATCTAAAATCTCAAACTTAACCTCTACATTTTACATTCTACAACCCCTCAATACTCATATCTAAAATCTCAAACTTAACCTCTACTTTTTACATTTTACAAGTCTCAATTCTCACATCTAATATCTAATATCTCAATTCCCACATCTACTTTTACACAACAAAAAAAACTACCCATCTACTGGGTAGCCTTTAACAATTACATTAAATTTTCATTCTTCAATTTTTGCAACAACAGCGAAAGACAGAAACTACTTAATGCCCCTACGAGCGAAAGTAAAATTGTCGAAATAATATCCTGCCATTGTATACTCGCATACATACCGCACATAGCTCCACAAATCACACTAAACTTCGTGTGATCGTGAGGCGGCATCGGATTCATCAACAACATCATGGTCAACAGTTAATTGACTTACAGCTGTTAAAACACCTCCCGTCACAACCAAATATCCACCTAATTGCACCAATAGTGCTGGCAATACAACAGGAGCGGCAATCAATACACCACCAATACTAGCAGCGACTAATCCTATTGTACGAATACGTTGAAATAACTTAGGGGTTGGCAATTGCAAACGTTCTACTATATTCATAACGTTTATTTTTTAATGTCTAAAAAAACCTGTTCACCTCTCTGTAAATATTCATAAACGATTGTTTTCAGTCGTTCAAATGCTTTACGAGAGTCAATACCTTTTCCTTCTCCTTGCAGAGAAGTAACTGGAGCTATACATCCATTCAGCTCCTTTAGTGCATCATTCGCTGGATGAAATAAAATCAACGATCGATTTGGAACCAAATCAATCCATACATGCCACCCAAAACGTTTACTAAATCGCTTCTTTAGTGGATATTTACCTTCAGGAATACATGATTTGCGTTTCAAATTGTTCTTCCATGGTAACTCAATTGTCATGCAAATCAGTTGTTGCTGTAACCAAAGCTGTCCATTGGTTCCATCAGGTAAATATTTTCTTTTTAAAACTAAATCCATATTTTATTTTTTTATAGTTATTAGTCATTTTATCTGTCGCCTACCTCCACATTACTCATCTCATAATCCTCATACTAATAAGTCAACTCTGCATAAACTTTTCATAAAATTCTAATCTATTTCCATATAAAACAAGTCACCATAAACCAAATGTCACTTATAATCAATAAAATACATTTTTATCCCTTTTTGTCATACAACAACAATAATTTTTAGAAAAATAGATCATTTTCTAAAAAAACTAAACAAATAATACCAGCAACAACAACAAGCTATATAGTTCTATTTAATTTAATTCCACAATCAAAAAAAAAAAAGAAATATGAAAAAAAACAAAAGAATGATCATTTATGCGAAAGACATTCAAAATGCCACCGGAAGAAGTTACAGGCAAAGTCTTCGCTTATTACAAAAAGCCAAACAAAAAGTAGGTAAATCAAAAGACGACATGTTAAGTCTAAGAGAGTTTTGCGACGTGTATAACATTAATCCTCTCGATTTTCAAGAATCAATTTAAAACAAAAAATTATGAACGATAAAACTATATTTTCGGTTCAATGGTTCAATTCTATTATCAAAAAAATAGATGAATTGGAACAAGATTGGAAAAATAATATTATCCAATTCAACGATTCCATTTTAATGGAAGAACATCAAGTAACAACCCTATTACAAATTTCAAAATCCACCTTACGAAGGTATCGCTTAAAAAAGTATTTTAACGTATATCAAATAGGCAAGCGAAACCTATATTTACAACACGATATTATCAGAGGTATTCTTACCCATTTAGTGAAATAACAAAAAAAAGAGAAATAAACTTTTATTTCTCTTTTTGCTTTTGCCTAAACAAAATCTAAACTACTGTTTTTAGCTAGGGTGAAGAATTTCTCCTCCCATAATTTGTAAATCTAAAATCTCAATTCTCACATCTAAAATCAATCATCTAATCTGTACTTTTTACTTAATACTTAATACTTAATACTTTTTACATACTACTTAATACTTTTTACTTAATACTTTTTACTTAATACTTAATACTTAATACTTTTTACTTAATACTTTTTACTTAATACTTTTTACATAATACATACTACATTTTACAACTCAACACCGATACACGAACACCGAACAAACCATACGGAACGGATATACAATGGATACAGAATGGATACAGCGCGGATACACAGCCGATACAGAAAAGTGTCATTTTCGATATACACCGATACAGAATTTTAACACTTTTTAACACATTATTTCTCTAACCACAATAGAAACATAGGTTTTATTAAGTTTTGCGTTCTACGCTTAACGTTTTACGAATTTTGTCATTCTGAGCTTGTCTCAGAATCACATTCAATATGTCATTTCGAGGTATCGAGAAATCTTTTGTCACTTTTTTTCGTCAAAAAAACTAACGAAAAAAGACTTGTCTTTGATTTTCGACGGTCAAAATAAGTTTCAGCCATTGAATGTTTTAAATCATTTGCTACGCAAACAGTAAAATATTTTAACCATAACTTTCAACTTTTTTGACTCTCGTCTCCAAATCATATGACATTTTTCTAATCCTTTTTTCATTCATAAATTTTGTAAAAACTTATTACTTAAAACTCAATACTTAAAACTTAAATTATTTTCTTAACGTGTGAGTTTTAATGCCATTTTCTTCATCCTTTTTCAATATTCAAATCCACTTTCAACAATGAATTTATAAATCGTCATTGCTGAAAAGTCGAGCGTCAATTCGGCGTAAAGAGCGTTAAAAATGATTTACTGTTCGCATTTCATATGCGAATGATTTAAAGAATTTAGCGAGTAGCCATTATTGACCGACTTGTAAGCACGGACTTGATTTTTTTTGGGTCGTTTTTTTTATCAAGAAAAAAAATGAATAAATGTACCTAAGCTCCACTGGAGCTTCTCCTCTTAATCTCAAATGTTTTTTCATCAAGGTTCCCTGAAGGGCATATGAATTCATTTAAAAACAATTAAAAAAGTATTGAATAATAAATGAATGAAATATAGTTTTGAAAAACGAGAATAACCTTTCTATCACTTTTTTATGAGCAAAAAAGTAATCAAAAAACTCTTGTCTTTGATTTTCGACGGTCAAAATAAGTTTCAGCCATTCAATGTTTTAAATCATTTGCTACGCAAACAGTAAAACATTTTAACCATGACTTTCAACTTTTTGACACTCGCCTCCAAATCATATGACATTTTTCTAATCCTTTTTTCATTCATAAATTTTGTAAAAACTTATTACTTAAAACTCAATACTTAAAACTTAAATTATTTTCTTAACGTGTGAGTTTTAATGCCGGTTTTTTATCCTTTTTCAAGATTCAAATCCTTTTTTAACAATGAATTAATAAACCGTCATTGCTGAAAAGTCGAGCGTCAATTCGGCGTAGTGAGCGTTAAAAATGATTTACTGTTCGCATTTCATATGCGAATGATTTAAAGCATTTAGCGAGTAGCCGTTATTGACCGACTTGTAAGCACGGACTTGATTTTTTTGGTTCGTTTTTTTTATCAAGAAAAAAAATGAATAAATGTACCTAAGCTCCACAGGAGCTTCTCCTTTTAATTTCAAATTTTTAATTTCAAATGTTTTTTTTATCAAGATTCCCCAAAGGGTATATGAATTCATTTGAAAACAATAATAACTCATGAATAAAAAAATGAATGAAATATAGTTTTGAAAAACGAGAATAACCTTTCTATCACTTTTTTATGAGCAAAAAAGTAATCAAAAAACTCTTGTCTTTGATTTTCGACGGTCAAAATAAGTTTCAGCCATTCAATGTTTTAAATCATTTGCTACGCAAACAGTCAAACATTTTAACCATGCCCCTCAACTTTTTGACACTCGCCTCCAAATCATATGACATTTTTATGACTATTTTTCAATATTCAAATACATTTTACGACTCTAAAATCTCAATTCTCATATCTAACATCTAATCTGTACATTTTACAGTCCTCTCAATACTAACACCTCACATCTACTTTATACTTAATACATTCTACTTTTTACATAATACTTTTTACAATATTTTAACTTACCTCAAGACTTCCCCGAAGGGTATAAAATAATTCATGAATAAAAAATGAACAAATGTACCTAAGCTTTTAATACTTAATATATTTAAACTACTAATAAATTAAAATATACAACTCTTAAATACACAACAAACACAAAGTAAAATAAATTATTTACTTAATGAATATAATATTCCTATTTATTAAAATTTAACAAAATCAAAATCAATACTTTGCCGTATTCTAAAAACGTAAACCATTACAAATGTCCCCCTATTTGTCCCCCCCTAAAATTAGGAAATAACTGTTTTTGTCTCTTTATTTGTAAGACTACTTTTTTACTATCTCAAATTATTTTAAAAATTAAAAACAAATAATATGAGAAAACTCTACTTATTTTTTTGGTTGTGGTTTATTATTACTATTGTAGTAAATGCACAATCAAGTACAGAAACTTTTGAAACAGAATCTCAAGGAAGTATCAATTTTACCGATAATGGTGTTGTTTTTAATATCATTTCACATAAAGGTACTTTTAATATTTATAGATCAAATGGTTGGGGATGGAGCGGCACTTCGGCAGACAATCAATTTATAGATAATAATACTCTACCGACTGCAAATGCATCTTTTAGCATCAAGACAACATCCAATTTATTTAGAATGAATCGTTTTTGGATCTATCTTAGTGATGTTTATGATAATCAATCTATTACAGGGACATTAACAATAGTAGGGAAATTAAACGGTGTAACCAAATATAGTACGATTAAAACATCAGGTTTTAATACTGATATAAAATATGCGAATGGCCATACACTTATTGATTTAACAAATTTGAATGGACAGAACTATTCTAATATTGTTATTGATGAATTAGTTATTACGGCAGGTGGTGATTATGCATACATGGGGCTTGATGCTTTTACTTGGGAAAAATATAGTAACCAGCCAACAGTAACAACAGATGCTACGGTAACAAACTTAGGAGCCAAAACAGTTACAGTAGGAGGATCAAATACTGATGACGGAACAACAATAAGTGCTAGAGGAATTGTTTGGTCAACGACAGCAAACCCAGTACTAAATGGGCCAGGAGTTACAAATGTAGCTGCAACAACCAATGGAAGTGGTGCGTTTACTATAAATGCAACTTCATTGCCTGCAGCTACAACACTATATTATAGAGCCTATGCGACAAATGCCGCGGGGACTGCTTATGGAGATGTCAAATCTTTTACAACCAATCCTGCCCTATCTGCTACTCAATCACAAACAATTGCTTGTAATGGTGTGAACAACGGAAAGGCAACAGTTGTACCTTCGGGAGGAAAATCTCCGTATACCTATTCGTGGTCACCATCGGGAGGAAATGGTGCAACTGCCACTGGCTTATCTCCAAATAATTATACTGTTACAATAACAGATAATGAAGGAACTTTTATAACAAAAACCTTTACTATAGCTCAAAATCCGGCTATAATACCAGGATTTATTACTATTACTGACGTGAGTTACTATGGTGGAAATAATGGAGCAATAAATATTTCGCCGTTAGGCGGTAGCGGCTCTTATACTTATAATTGGGGAGGCGGAATAACAACTCAGAACAGGTCAAATCTTACTGCAGGCACCTATTCTGTTACCATTACCGATGACAATGGATGTACTTTTACAATTAATAATCTTCAAGTTACTCAGCCAGCATCAATTCCAGCAGTCGTATCATCAATTACAAGAAGAAGTACCAACCCTACAAATGCAAATACAGTAGAATATAATGTGGAATTTTCGAAAGATGTAACTGGTGTTAGTACTGATGATTTTACATTAACTTCTATAGGTAATACAATCGGTAGTATTTCTAATGTAACTGGATCGGGGACTACTTATACTGTAACTATAACAGGTTTGTCAGGAGATGGAACGATTAGATTAGATTTAAACAATGGTACAGGAATAAAAGATGCTGATAATAATGCTGTTAGTGGATTTACCAGTGGTGAGATTTATACTATCGACCATACTGCACCTTCAGTTTCAGGCGTAACAAATAATGGTATATACAATACCAATCGCACTATTATTTTCAGTGAGGGAACGGCAACACTAAATGGTAGTAGTTTCAGTTCTGGTAGTGTAGTTTCGTCAGAAGGACATTATACAATCATGGTTACTGATAATGCAGGTAATACGGCAACAGTAAATTTTGTAATAGATAAAACAGCTCCAATAATCACTTCACTTTCAGTACCTCCAAATACAACTTACACAAAAAATCAACAACTTTATTTTATTGTTAATTTTTCTGAGGCTATAGATCTAACGGCAGTTCCTACTATTTCAATTGAAATAGGAACAAAAACAGTACAAGCTAATTATGTTTCGCTGCCAAATACAAGTAGCTTAACATTTAGATACATTGTACAAAGAAGTGATTACGATGCAGATGGTATTAAAGTTAAATCGTTAAATTTTAATGAAGGTAGCATTAAAGATTTTGCAGGGAATGATGCTAATTTAACTTTAAATGGTGTCGGATCAACAACAGGAGTTTTAGTAGATGCTAGAGAAAGTGATTTAGCTGTTGTAAGTACTATTGACAAACCAATCTCTGAATTAAATGAAACGGTAAATTTTACTGTAACTGCAACTAATTTAGGACCAGATGATGCAAATAATGTTTCTGTCAATATTACATTACCACAAGGTATTAATTTTGTTTCAGCTACACCTAGCCAAGGATCTTATAATAATGGAACAGGTATGTGGAGTATAGGAAACATAAATGAAGGTGAAACTAAACATTTGACATTAACATCACAAGTAAATACTATAGGGTCTGAAACATTAACAGCTATTGTTTCATCTCCAATTTTAGATCCTAATCCATCTAATAATAGTAGTTCAGCTACGGTTAATATTGATAAAAAATCACAACAGATTACATTCAATCCATTTGCATTAATAACGTATGGAGATGTTGCAAAACCATTAACAGCAACTTCTTCTTCTGGATTAGAAATTACTTATACAAGCTCAGATCCTACAATTGCAGAAGTAAATCGCGTTAATTCGGTTTGGATTGTAACTCCAAAAGCTGTAGGCCAAGTAAACATTATTGCTTCGCAAATTGGTAATAATGAATATGTAACTGCAGTATCTGTTACACAAGCATTAACAATTATTCCGGCAGCTCTTACTATTACTGCTGATTCAAAATCAAAAGTTTATGGAAGTACAGATCCTACATTAACGTATCAAATTACTTCAGGAAAATTAATTGGTACGGATCAATTAACAGGAAGTTTAGCACGCGATGCAGGAGAAAACGTAGGAAATTATCCAATAACTCAAGGAACATTAGCTGCTTCACCAAACTATAACTTTACATATCAAAAAGCAGATTTTGACATTACTAAAGCTAGTTTAACAGTAACTGCTGATGCACAATCTAAAGTGTATGGAACAAATGACCCAAGTTTAACGTATCAAATTACCTCAGGAAAATTAATTGGTACTGATCAATTGACAGGAAGTTTAGCACGCTATCCAGGAGAAAATGTAGGAAATTATCCAATAACTCAAGGAACATTAGCTGCTTCCACAAACTATAACTTTACATATCAAAAAGCAGACTTAGCGATTACACCAGCTAGTTTAACAGTAACAGCTGATTCAAAATCAAAAGTGTATGGAACAAATGACCCAAGTTTAACGTATCAAATTACCTCAGGAAAATTAATTGGTACGGATCAATTGACTGGAAGTTTAGCACGCGATGCAGGAGAAAATGTAGGAAACTATACAATCAATCAAGGAACTTTAAATGCTTCTTCGAACTATGATTTTATATTTAATAAAGCAGACTTTGACATTACTAAAGCTGGTTTAACCGTTACTGCTGATTCAAAATCAAAAGTGTATGGCACAAATGATCCGGCATTAACCTACCAAATTACATCTGGAAAATTAATTGGTACGGATCAATTAACAGGTGCGTTAACACGTGATGTAGGAGAAAACGTAGGAAATTATCCAATAACTCAAGGAACATTAGCTGCTTCACCAAACTATAACTTTACATATCAAAAAGCAGACTTTGCGATTACTAAAGCTAGTTTAGCAGTAACAGCTGATGCGAAGTCCAAAGTTTATGGAAGTACAGATCCTACATTAACGTATCAAATTACCTCAGGAAAATTAATTGGTACGGATCAATTGACTGGAAGTTTAGCACGCGATGCAGGAGAAAACGTAGGAAATTATCCAATAACTCAAGGAACATTAGCTGCTTCACCAAACTATAACTTTACATATCAAAAAGCAGACTTAGCGATTACACCAGCTAGTTTAACCATTACTGCTGATGCAAAGTCTAAAGTGTATGGAACAAATGATCCGGCATTAACCTATCAAATTACCTCAGGAAAATTAATTGGTACGGATCAATTGACTGGAAGTTTAGCACGCGATGCAGGAGAAAATGTAGGAAACTATACAATCAATCAAGGAACTTTAAATGCTTCTTCGAACTATGATTTTATATTTAATAAAGCAGACTTTGACATTACTAAAGCTGGTTTAACCGTTACTGCTGATTCAAAATCAAAAGTGTATGGAAGTACAGATCCGGCATTAACATATCAAATTACCTCAGGAAAATTAATTGGTACGGATCAATTAACAGGTGCGTTAACACGCGATGCAGGAGAAAATGTAGGAAATTATCCAATAACTCAAGGTACATTAGCAGCTTCACCAAACTATAACTTTACATATCAAAAAGCAGACTTTGACATTACTAAAGCTGGTTTAACAGTTACTGCTGATGCAAAGTCTAAAGTATATGGCACGAATGATCCGGTATTAACGTATCAAATTACCTCAGGAAAATTAATCGGTTCTGAGGTATTATCAGGTGCTATAGCTCG
The DNA here is from genome assembly GCF_030324375.1 of Empedobacter sp. R132-2. Lineage (NCBI taxonomy): Bacteria > Pseudomonadati > Bacteroidota > Flavobacteriia > Flavobacteriales > Weeksellaceae > Empedobacter > Empedobacter sp. R132-2. The sequence continues at coordinate 10,602 of NZ_JACAGG010000019.1, read as the reverse complement.
TGATACAGGAGAAAATGTTGGAAGCTATGTTATCAATCAAGGTACATTAAATGCTTCTGCAAACTATACATTGACGTATCAAAATGCAGACTTTGAAATTACTAAAGCTGGTTTAACCGTTACTGCTGATTCAAAATCTAAAGTTTATGGAAGTACAGATCCTACATTAACGTATCAAATTACCTCAGGAAAATTAATTGGTACGGATCAATTGACTGGAAGTTTAGCACGCGATGCAGGAGAAAATGTAGGAAATTATCCAATAACTCAAGGTACATTAGCAGCTTCATCAAACTATAACTTTACTTATCAAAAAGCAAACTTAGCGATTACACCAGCTAGTTTAACCGTTACAGCTGATCCACAATCAAAAGTGTATGGAACAAATGACCCAAGTTTAACGTATCAAATTACCTCAGGAAAATTAATTGGTACGGATCAATTGACTGGAAGTTTAGCACGCGATGCAGGAGAAAATGTAGGAAATTATCCAATAACTCAAGGAACATTAGCTGCTTCACCAAACTATAACTTTACATATCAAAAAGCAGACTTAGCGATTACACCAGCTAGTTTAACAGTAGCCGCTGATGCGAAGTCTAAAGTTTATGGAACAAATGACCCAAGTTTAACGTATCAAATTACCTCAGGGCAATTAATTGGAACAGATCAATTGACTGGAAGTTTAGCACGCGATGCAGGAGAAAACGTAGGAAATTATCCAATAACTCAAGGAACATTAACTGCTTCAGCAAACTATAACTTTACATATCAAAAAGCGGACTTAGCGATTACTAAAGCTAGTTTAGTAGGTATTACATTTAATGACAATAATTTTACATACGATGGAACAGCTAAATCCTTAGCTATTGTTGGATTGTTACCAAAAGGAACAACGGTTAACTATGTAAACAATGATCAATCACAAGCAGGTACATATACCGTTACTGCGAATATTACTGGTGGTAATAACTATCAAGATCAAACGCTAACTGCTGATTTAACGATTAATAAAGCAACACAAGTAATCACATGGACACAAGACTTAACAATTGGTTGTGATGGTGAAAATACATTGGTATTGAATGCAACGGCATCAAGTGATTTACCAGTTTATTATACATCATCCAATTCAACTATTGCAGCTGTTATTGGAAATAGTTTGACCTTTAATAAACAAGGTTCTGTAGATATTACAGCACAGCAAGATGGAAATAACAATTATTTACCTGCAACTCATGTCATAAAACAAGTGAACATGAGATTAATTGGAAAAGTCAAGAAAAAATGGGAGGATGTCTTAATTTTCGATAATTCATCAGATGATTTTGTGAGCTGGCAATGGTACAAAGATGGACAAGCAATTGTAGGTGCTCAAGGACAATATTATACATCTCCGACTCCGCTTAATGGTAGTTACATGTTAGTCGTGAAAGACAAAGATGGAAACACTATGGAAACATGCCCATTGGTTATTGTTGCAGGTCAACACAAAGGAGGTGTAAAAGTAGTTCCAAATCCTGCGCGACAAGGGACAACATTTACCATTAAAGCAGATTATCCATCTGAAGAATTGAAAGGTGCCAAAATTATGATAACAGATATCACAGGTAAATTGAACAAAGAGATCAATCAAGTATCACCAGAAGTGGTAACTCAAGTTCCTATGGTTCCAGGAATTTATATCATTTATTTATTCTTAGAAAATGGTAAACGTGAATCTGTAAAATTATTAGTGAATTAACTTTTGAACCTCAAAACGATGAAGAAAAAACAATTTATATTAAGCATTGCTATAGCTCTAATAGGAAATATCGGACAAGCACAAGAATGGAGTATTACGTTGAATGGTGGACCTCAAGGTTTAAATTATAATGTTTATAATGGAAAAACAACGTTAAAAACAAGTGGAAAAGTAGGTGTTGGTTACACCTACTTTATCAACACAAATTGGAGCCTGATAACAGGAGCAGAATTTTCGCTCTTTCGCAATACAACTCGTTTAAATGATGAAATAAACAGTACGTATCAAGTCGATAGCGACGGTGATGCTTTCGAATATCGCGTACAAACAAAAGGTTATCAAGAAAAAAGTCGATTTTATGGCGTAAGTATCCCGTTAATGGTTCAATACCATACCAAAGGAACAACACAATTTTATATCAATGCAGGAGGAAAAGTAGTCTTTCCATTTAGTCAAAAATCTACAATTAACGTAAATGAGATTAAAACAAGTGGTTATTACGAAGACCTTAATGTAGAGTTAACAAACTTACCACAACATGGTTTTGGAACATTAAATGATTGGAAAGCTGAAAACTCGACAAAGCTAAAGACAGGTTTTACTTTGAGCGCAGAAACAGGTGTTAGTTTCAAATTATCGGACAAAGTTAGAGTTTATACAGGAGTTTATCTCGATTATGGATTGAATGATATGGTTAAGCAAGTTGCAGTCAATAGTCCACTGGTAAACTACGAAGCAGAAAAGATGACTCAACTGGCAAATGGTGTGTTAGGATCATCAAACATGATGGATCAATCGAAACTACTGGCATATGGTATACAAATAAGATTGGGTATTGGAAAATCTAAAACACAATCACTTTCGCCACCTCAAATAGAAGAAGCTAGTTTGGAAGAAGAAGTTTTACCTTCAGTAGTCGAACCGATAAAAGAACCGATAAAACAAGAAATACCAGAGTTAAAACATTTATCAGATAGTGACAAAAAAGAAATAGAAAAGCCAATAATTTTTCATCATTTAGGTCTTACAACTGTTTCTGTAAATCAACAAGAGCAATTGAGTAGAATTGCTGACTTACTAAAAAAACATGATTGGAAATCTATTCAAATAACTGGACATACATGTGATATAGGTACAGAAAATAGAAATCTACAAGTTGGTATGCAACGTGCGCAAGCTGTTTCTGATTACCTAATTAATAAAGGTATTCCAACTGAAAAGATTGAAATCATTTCGAAGGGTAAAACAGCTCCGCTTTACCCCAATACAAATAATAACAATCGTCAGAAAAATAGACGAGTTGAAATCAATTTAAAAGAATAATTTTCTATTTTATTCATTAGTTATTGATATCATTCAAATAAATCCCTTTGTCTTTTTTAGATAAAGGGATTTTTATGTCATTCTAAACACGGGCACTGAGGAACTCGAAGTGCAGAATCTTCTTTTCATTTTTTTATTCATGACCTATATTATTTTATGAATATTGAATTCATATGCCTTACAGGGAAGAGCGCAAAAAACATTTGAGATTAAGAGGAGGAGCCATGGTATGGCTCAGGTAATACTTATTTCTTTTTTTCATTTTTTGCTCATCCAAAAAACATTTGAGATTAAGAGGAGGAGCCACTGTGTGGCTCAGGTATTTTAAATAAATTATCTCCATAAAGTTGGCAACTCGCTTCACTCAGACACTCCAACTTTTTTATTACAATAATTTAAACTTGAATTGCATTTCGATTCTAAATCGTCGGTTTTTTAACTCTTTTTTCAATATTCAAATTCTCTTTTAACAACATTTGAGATTAAAAGGAGGAGCCATGGTATGGCTCAGGTATTTTAAATAAATTATTTCCATAAAGTTGGCAACTCGCTCCACTCAGATACTCCAACTTTTTTTATTTCAATAATTTAAACTTGAATTGCATTTCGATTCTAAATCGTCGGTTTTTTAACTCCTTTTTTAATATTAAAATCCCTTTTAAACAATGAATTCAAACCCGTCATTGCTGAAAAGTCGAGTGTCAATTCGGCGTAAAGAGCGTTAAAAATGATTTATGTTCGCATTTCATATGCGAATGTTCTAAAGCATTTAGCGAGTAGCCGTTATTGACCGACTTGTAAGCACAGACTTGACTTTTTTGGTTCGTTTTTGTGTCAAGACAAAAATGAATGAAATATAGTTTTGAAAAACGAGAATAACCTTTCTATCACTTTTTTATTCATTACTTTTCTATTTTAATTATCGGTATTCATATGCCCTTCGGGGAATAGTCAAAAAAACTAACGAAAAAAGACTTGTCTTTGATTTTCGACGGTCAAAATAAGTTTCAGCCATTGAATGTTTTAAATCATTTGCTACGCAAACAGTAAAATATTTTAACCATAACTTTCAACTTTTTTGACTCTCGTCTCCAAATCATATGACATTTTTCTAATCCTTTTTTCATTCATAAATTTTGTAAAAACTTATTACTTAAAACTCAATACTTAAAACTTAAATTATTTTCTTTACGTGAGAGTTTTAATGCCGGTTTCTTCATCCTTTTTCTATACTAAAATTCATTTTTAACAACGAATTTATAAATCGTCATTGTTGAAGAGTCGAGATTGCTTTAAATAAGAATTTTAAAGCCGACATACGATTTGCAGACGAGCTTCAATCCATTGAAACGAGCGTTAAAAAGATTAGTGAGCGATAGCGAATCGTTTAAGATTTTTAGAGAGTAAAATGAAGATTGAACGTCGAAAATCGCAGTCTTGATTTTTTGATTACTTTTTGATCAAGCAAAAAGTAATATACCGAAGCTTATAAAGCTTCTCCTCTTAATCTCAAATGTTTTTTCATCAAGGTAAAAATGAATGTAAAATTATTAATCAACTTATAACAATTTTACCTAAGCTCCACTGGAGCTTCTCCTTTTAATTTCAAATGTTTTTGTGTCAAGATTTCCCCAAAGGGTATATGAATTCATTTGAAAACAATAATAACTCATGAATAAAAATGAACGTAATAAAATAATGAACTACTAATTATCTTCTTATTCTCGTAATTATGTTCAGAACCACATTCTTAACCTCAAATACATAATACATTGTACAACAACCCTCTCAATACTAACATCTAACATCTACTTTGTACATAATACAACTCTAAAATCTCACTTCTCAAATCTCATATCTCATATCTAACATCTACATTTTACATAATACATAATACATTGTACATCTAACATCTACATCCTTAGCAATCATTCCCCTTCATCACCTACCAATTTCGTTCACGGCTCGTCAGGTTTCAATTACTTAAAGCTATTCAGTCTACATTCGAATTGTTGCTGAACCAAGTCAAATAAAGTTTAATTTAAAATCTATTAAAAATGGGAAAAATTACAGATTCTCTATTGTCGGGTACGCGAGGACGTACAGGACGAATTGTTGTTTCGAATATCGAAGGAAATGAAATTTCTCGTATACGACCACGAAAATCAAATCGTATACCAACGCCAAAACAACAAGTCATAAAAGACAGATTCAATTTTGCTGTGCAGTTTATACAAGGGTATAAAGCATTGGCTAAAACCTATTACGGAAAAAGAGCTGGTTTAAAATCGCCTTATAATCAAGCCATGGCAAATTTATTACAATCTATGCCTTGTAATATGGATACCTTAACCTTTTCTATTGATTATGATGCTATTCAATTCACAAAAGGTAATTTACTCGAACCACAACCTGTAAATGTTATTGCAGACGATCCACTATCGGCAACGATTACATGGACCAATAATGCAACAGAACTTGTGGATCAAAATGACACCTTGGTTATATTGTATGTAGAAGATGGGAATACAAAAGCACAATCAACGGTTGTACAAACAACTGTAAAACGCTCCGAAGAATCATATGTACTCCAATTTCTACCCAAATATCAAGGAACAGATGTACATGTATGGATGAGTTTTTTATCCGTCATAAAGCAAGACGCTGCACCATCTGTTTACTTAGGTCAAGTCACTGTACTTTAATCACTTCCCCTCTACTTTTGGAGGGGATTTTTGTTTATATTATAATTTATTGTATATTAGACAAATACATCTTTACTACAACCATTTTCAATTTTAATTTTTAAGCGTATGAAAATTGAAGTATATGAAGAATATATCAAGTACCTGAACTTTTTTATTCATCGATATGGAGATGTAATCAAGAAAAATGAACCACAAGTCGAAGCAAAACAAGATATCCTAAACAAACAGTATATGCAAATGATTGAATATGCATTTGGCTTTATTCAAAAAATCAATTTGTTTGCGATACAAGATTATCAATCACAGATTTTGTTTATTCCGCAATTAATTTTTTACTTCAATGACCTCTGCGAATGTCCACGTCCCCCAACCTTATCAATAGATTTTAATGTTGACATAGAAGCACTTTACAAACTTTTAAAAAACAACACACAAATCACTTATAATCAAAACCAATATTTTCCTTTTCTTATTGATATTTCAGGTTTATCACACGGCTACCACCATCTCGCTGGTTTTGTTCACCGACACAAACAAAATCAATTTGCGTATTATTGTGTTTCGATCCAAGTCAAAAGCCAAGAATTGAAAGGAAACTGGAAAAAATTTTATCATATTCCCATTCAAAAACTCAAATTAATTTACAAAGAATGCCTGCAAAAAAACCAAACACTTTATGCTTTTACAGCAGATACGGAATTTACTTACTATGAAATTCAAAAAGGATTCAACTACTATTTCAACTGCTCCTTTACGGAATACGAACAAAAATTAAAAATGTTGAAAGCATTAGAATTGATCATGTTTACCAATGCTCCATTCAAGGACATTACCATTCAAAGTGGTTTCTCCACTTATACTACCTTAAAACGTACATTTGCGAAACACCAAATTCCTTTAAAAGAAATTCCTCGATTAATTATCTAAACTATCGAAGTACAGTCACATCTCACTGTCTTCTCGATGTTCGATGAGTTTATAGGTTAACGGTCTTGGTATAAGTTTCACGATTAACGTTTTACGTGTTTTTTTTAGTTTTACGTGACACGTATTAAGTTCTACGTTTTTATTTTTATTCTTATTAATATTCAAATCCTTTTTTAACAAAGAATTTATAAACCGTCATTGCTGAAAAGTAGAGTTTCAATTCGGCGTAGTGAGCGATATGTTTACGTAATAAGTTTTACGTTTAACGTTTTCATCCTTTTTCAATATTCAAATCCACTTTTTATAACATTTGAGATTAAAAATTCTTTAATGTCACTTTTTACTTGACTAAAAAGTAACCAAAAAGTCAAGGCCGTAAACCTCTCTACTAAAAATGTTCTCATTCCACTAAAGATTTTAAAAACCCTACGGGCTAAAACCTTTTTAACGCTCCACTCAAACATTTTAACCATAACTTTCAACTTTTTTGACTCTCGTCTCCAAATCATATGACATTTTTCTAATCCTTTTTTCATTCATAAATTTTGTAAAAACTTATTACTTAAAACTCAATACTTAAAACTTAAATTATTTTCTTTACGTGAGAGTTTTAATGCCGGTTTCTTCATCCTTTTTCTATACTAAAATTCATTTTTAACAACGAATTTATAAATCGTCATTGTTGAAGAGTCGAGATTGCTTTAAATAAGAATTTTAAAGCCGACATACGATTTGCAGACGAGCTTCAATCCATTGAAACGAGCGTTAAAAAGATTAGTGAGCGTATGCGAATCATTTAATCTTTTTAGTGCGTGAGATGAGAATTGAACGTCGAAAATCGCAGTCTTGTAATGCTTTGCATTCATGAATACCTTAAAAATAATAATAAATCATATGAATAACTTTTGATTACTTTTTGATCAAGACTTCCCCAAAGGGTATATGAATTCATTTGAAAACAATAATAACCCATGAATAAAAAGTAATATACCGAAGCTTATCAAGCTTCTCCTCTTAATCTCAAATGTTTTTTCATCAAGGTAAAAATGAACATAGTTAAGCATTTAGCGAGTAATTGTTATTTATCGTCTAAGTCTTCGATACAACGTTTTACAAACGTCACTCTGACTGACGATAAAAGAAGCAGAAATGAATTTAGCGAGTAGTCGTTATTGACCGACTTGTAAGCATTATACCTAAGCTCCACTGGAGCTTCTCCTTTTAATTTCAAATTTTTAATTTCAAATTTTTAATTTCAAATGTTTTTGTGTCAAGACTTCCCCGAAGGGCATATGAATTCATTTAAAAACAATTAAAAAAGTAATGAATAAAAATGAATGAATATAGTTTTTCATAATCCTTCTTTTTAATTAAAATTCGTAGTCACTTTTAATACGGGCACTGAGGCAATCGAAGTGCAGAATCTTTTGTCACTTTTTTTCGTCAAAAAAACTAACGAAAAAAGACTTGGCCGTAAACCTCTCTACTAAAAATGCCCTCATTCCACTAAAGATTTTAAAAACCCTACGGGCTAAAACCTTTTTAACGCTCCATTCAACCATTTTCTTAACGTGAGAGTTTTAATGCCGGTTTCTCATCCTTTTTCAATATTATAATCCCTTTTAACAACAAATTCCAAATCGACATACGATTTGCAGACGAGTTTCAATCCATTGAAACAAGCGTAAAAAAGATTAGTGAGCGATATGTTTACGTAATAAGTTTTACGTTTTTATTCTTTTTTCAATATTGATATCTCAAAACCTCATCCTTAATCTGAAAACATACTACTTAATACATAATACATTTTACATAATACATAATACATAATACATTTCACAAATCGAAAATCGAATATCTAACATCTACATCCTTAGCAATCATTCCCCTTCATCACCTACCAATTTCGTTCACAGCTCGTCAAGTTTCAATCACTTAAAGCTATTCAGTCTACATTCGAATTGTTGCTGAACCAAGTCAAATAAAGTTTAATTTAATCACGTTATTCATTCTACTCATTTCAACTATACAACCATCATTTTGAGTGGAATTCTGAAAGAATTTTGTAGCGAGAAAAAAGGTTTTGACGTAATTCAAAATAAGAATAAACATTAAAAAAATTTAACTTAAGAATTCGTATTATTATATCGTTCAGCAAAATAGGATTATCAGATTATAAATAACCTTATTATATAAAATATTGTAACATCTTCTAAATCTGATTTTTAGAATCGAAAAATAAATATTATTCTTTAATCAATGCTAAATTATCACTCTTTAATTTTATTTTCAACCAGTTATGCAATAGATTTTCATCAATTTCTTGTTCTGAATGATATATCACTATTGGTTTTGCTTTTAAACTATCACTATAATGTTGAATAATCCCAAAATAAACATAACGTATTGAAGGAAACAAGGATTTTATTTCACGTTCAGTAGTAGCATCTCCAATTTTTTTTTGTTCTATTTGTGTTTTTAATTGTTGTATTTGTAAATCTTTTTCTGTTACGTTTAGCTGATTTTTATTTATTTCACTTAATATTTCTTGTTTTAAATCACTATTATTTTGTCGAACAACTAAAGTTGTATTTTCTAAACCAAAATCCGCTAGCTTATTATTAAATTCTTTTATTTGTAAACTATCATATTTCTCTGTTAAAAATGCAAGTTCAATACGTTTTGGATTTGATCTAAAGTTTACATTTTTATAAATAATAGTTTTACCTTTCAACTGAAACTCTTTTTGGATAAATGTATTTACGTTTTGTGTATATCTTTTTTCTTGTAATAGATTATAGGCTAGATAGAAACTAGGTAAAATTAATAAAGACATCAAAACAGTTATAGTTAGTCGTACTTTTTTGTCTAGTGCAGGGTTTTGGGTTTGTATTGGCTTATATTTCAAATATTTCAATACCAAAAATGTAGATAAGGCAATAAAAAAACAATTTATACTATATAAATATAATGCACCCGCTAAAAACTTAAAGTTGAGAGTTGCTAAACCAAAACCTGCTGTACACAATGGTGGCATTAATGCAGTAGCTATTGCTACCCCTGGTATTGGGTTACCTTTCTCAATTCTTGTTATTGATATAGCTCCTACGACACCTCCAAAAAAAGCAATTAGGACATCATAAATTGTAGGCGATGTTCTGGCTAATATTTCTGACTCTACTTCTTTAAATGGGCTTAAATAAAAATATAAACACGAAACTACCAATCCAGCTAATGTTGCAATAAACAAATTCTTAGTAGATCGCTTTAATAGGGTAAAATCATAAGTTGCTAATGCAAAACCAGAACCTACAATTGGTCCCATTAAAGGTGAAATTAACATAGCTCCTATAATAACTGCTGTTGAATTAACATTTAAACCTATTGAAGCTATCAAAATAGCACATGCTAAAATCCATAAATTTGCTCCTTTAAATGAGATATTACTTTGTACATCCTCTTTGACCTTATTCTTATCTTCTTCTCCAATATGTAGATTGAGCAATTTGTATATTCTATTCATAGACATTTTATTGATATTAATTGTCGTACTTCATCACTACGTAGGCATTAAATATAATTATTTTAGTTTTGATTTTAGTATTTAATAAGGTGTTTTTACTTTAAATGAACATAAAGTCTATTTAGATTATAAAATTTTTCTCATTCCCCTAATTTTTGATTTAGATCGGGATCATTAGTATAGCTTAAAAGTTGATAGAACTCTTTTTTTATCAGTTAAATGAGATGGTTCAATTTTTCCATTTAACCAAGGTCTTCCTACTTTTATAAACCTGTGTCTCATTCTTAAATCTTAAACATACCAATGAAATTTTGATTGAAATTCATGTCCGTTATCTGTTTGAATTGTATTAATTCTGAAAGGAAATTTATCTACAA
>NZ_JACAGG010000018.1:0-63679 GCF_030324375.1 Empedobacter sp. R132-2 | reverse complement strand
TTTGTAGTTAAAACAATTTACTGATTTTCAATCAAATGAACAACTTTATTCTTTATTAATCAAAATGCACAACGGGTTATACTAATTTTTTTCCAAAAAAATGGAAAGACAAAAAGACAGGCTAAGATAATTGTAAAGAATAAAATGTTTTTTTATACGCTCTTTGTCAAGTTGAATTCATTTCAACTTCGCATCCTCAAAGTAAAACTCAAATCAAAAAAAACTTTATACATTTACCGAAGCACTTCTCGCGACAGAAGTGCTTCTTTTTTATTTAAAATCTGACAAAACGACACATAATGGGCATTGGCAAACTATTTGATTCAATCAGAAACAAAAAAACTAATAAGAATATGTCTGACCAAAATATACACGAAGAATTAGAGAACGAGAATCTTCAAGAAAACGTTCAAGAGAGTGATAACACTGTAGAACAACCACAAGAAGAAACTGCTGGAAAGTCAGAATTAGAAATTGTTAAGGAACAATTAGCAAAAGAAAAAGACCAATATTTACGCTTATTTGCAGAGTTTGACAACTTCAAAAAACGTACTTCGCGCGAACGCATGGACATTTTCAAGACAGCAAATAAAGAAGTTATTACGTCTTTATTGCCTGTTTTAGACGATTTTGGACGCGCTTTAAATCAAATTGAAAAGTCTGGAGACGACAGCTTACATCAAGGTGTTGAATTAATCAATAATAAATTAGTAGAAACGTTACGTGCAAAAGGTTTGAAAGAAATGGAAACTAAAGCTGGAGACGATTTCAATACTGATTTACACGAAGCAATTACTCAAATTACTGCTCCAACAGAGGATTTAAAAGGAAAAATTGTAGACGTTGTAGAAACGGGTTATTTATTAAATGATGTGGTAGTTCGCTACGCTAAAGTTGTTGTTGGATTATAATTTAGATTAAGAAAATGTCATCAAAAAGAGATTATTACGAAATATTGCAGGTCGAAAGATCTGCAACATCAGAGCATATCAAGAAAGCCTATCGTAAACTTGCCATCAAATATCACCCTGACAAAAATCCTGGTGACAAAGAGGCAGAAGATAAATTTAAAGAAGCTGCAGAAGCTTACGAAGTTTTAAGCGACGACAACAAACGTGCACGTTACGACCAATTCGGACATGCAGGAATGGGCGGAGCTGCTGGCGCAGGATTCGGCGGTGGCGGCGGAATGAATATGGAAGATATTTTCTCTCATTTCGGCGATATCTTTGGAGGCGGAGGATTCGGTGGTGGATTTGGAGGTCAATCTCGTGGTCCACGTCGAATGAAAGGTTCTGATTTGCGTATTCGCGTAAAATTGAACTTAGAAGAAATGGTTAACGGTTGCGAAAAGAAAGTAAAAGTTAAACGTTTTAAACAAGCAGATGGCGTTACATCTAAAACATGTCCATCTTGTGGCGGTTCTGGACAACAAGTTCGTGTTACCAACACATTTTTAGGACAAATGCAAACTGCTACAACTTGTGGAACATGTCAAGGAGTAGGAAAAGTTGCAGACAAAATTCCTTCGGGAGCAAATAATCAAGGATTAATCAAAGTTGAGGAAACAATCGATCTTAAAATTCCTGCTGGAGCAAGAGAAGGAATTCAATTACAAGTTCGTGGAAAAGGTAACGATGCGCCTTTTGATGGTATTCCTGGTGATTTACTTGTTTTGATTGAAGAAGAAGAACACGATACATTAAAACGTGATGGAAACAACTTACATTTTGATTTGTATGTTTCTATTCCTGATGCTGTTTTAGGTGCTTCGAAAGAAATTCCGACGGTTAACGGAAAAGTGAAAATTAAAGTTGACAAAGGAACTCAATCAGGAAAAGTATTACGTTTAAAAGGTCAAGGTTTACCAGATTTGAACGGTTACGGAAAAGGTGATTTATTTGTGCATGTTAACATTTGGACACCAACTCATTTATCGAAAGATCAAGAAGCGTATTTTGAAAAAATGAGAGACGATGATCATTTCTCACCAGAACCTTCGAAAAATGAAAAATCATTCTTTGAACGTGTGAAAGATATGTTTCAGTAATTGAAAATCAAATGATATAAAAAAATCCATCTCAAATGAGATGGATTTTTTTATATTTTAAAATCTTTTAATGACTATGCGTGTTAGCTTCCCCAGCTGAACCTTCACGATCATACGAACAACAAGAAGGTAAACTTCCGTACACTTTTTCTTCTGCACGTTTATTATCAGTATCGTGTCCAACCGCTACTACAGCGTTTTCTACATCATCCACTTTACTCTTTTTTTCATTCAATATAATATGTAAATTTTGCGTATTACTATCCCATTCAGCAGATTTTACGCCTTTTACACCATAAGCCGCTCTTTCAATACGGTCTTTACATTGTCCACAATTTCCTTTAACGTGTAAATCGTGTTTCGCATTTTTATTTTGTGCTTGTGCGCTAATTCCTAAAGTCGCAACCAAAGCAAAGGCTAATAATTTTTTCATTATTTTATATTTTTTATGATTTTTATTTTAAACTAAATCTTAATCCAGCGTAATACATTTGTCCAAAAATTGGTGCATAAACAATCGAACTATCGAAATAATTTGAACCAAAAGGATTATCTGCTCCTAAAATTACGCGATGTTGTTGATAATTCGTTACATTTTCTCCTCCAATATATACTTCAAAATGTTTTGAAAAAACACGTGTAATCTGGAAATTAATTGTCCCAAATGGATTCGAATATTCATTCAACTGATTTTCTGGCAAATTATCTGATGTATTTGGTAAACGCTGTTTTCCAATCCAATTATACGTCGCATCAAAACGCCAATTTCTTCCATTTCTTTCATGTGTTTCATATTCAAGATTTGTAAAGAAACGATGCTTCGCTTGCAATGGACGTTCTAATTTTCCGTTTTCATAATCGGTTGCTATATCATAATATTTGTATGATGCTCTAATTTTGAAATGCGTAAATGGATTATAATTAAAATCGAATTGGAACGAATTTGCATACGAATCTCCTTCTAAATTATAAAACCTAACTTGGCGCGCTGAATAATCGATATCCGTCACAATTTGATTTTCGAAATCTGTTCGATAAAAATCTGCTGTAACATCAGCATTTTTTCCAAATAATTTGAATTCTTGAGTTACGCTAAATCCATAATTCCATGCAATTTCTGGATCTAAACCATATATTTTTCCATTTCCATCGCCCAAAATATTAAATTGTCTTGAAGAAGCAAATAAATTCTGATTTTCTGCAAATATATTATTGATTCGTTTTCCACGACCAACCGATGCTTTTATTGTTGTTCCTTTTACAGGTGTATAACGTGTATGCAAACGAGGTGTTAAGAAAAATCCCATTCGATTATGATAATCTCCACGAAGCCCAGCAATCATATTGAAATTCTTCATATTATCAAACGTATATTCGAAAAATGCTCCTGCAGAATTATCAATTCGATCATAATTCGCATCAATCGGAAGCGCTACAAATTCCTTGAATTTATTATACGTAAAACTCGCTCCTGTAGAGAATTTATTTTTTGTATTGCTAATAATCGAACTGAAAATATAGTTGGAATAAAAACTTTGTTGCTCAATATCATATTGATTCAATCCAAAGTAAGAATCTTGTTTATGATAGCTAAACGCCGTTTGTAATCCCATACTTTGATAAGGCATTTCTGGAAAAACATACCCAATTTTTGACGAAACATCCACACGATTTGTATTGATTTCTGACCCCCAATAATTTGTTGTTAATTTATCACGATCTTTATCAAAATCAACTTGTCCTGCTTGTTTTGTATCATTCAAATATCTTGCAGATAAAAATCCAACCCAACCTTTTTCTAAGTTTTGATATTGCCAACGATTCATCACATTAACTTGATGTCCAAGCGGATTATCTAAAAACCCATCATCGTTCATATCATTCTTCGAAACGCGTGCATTTCCATGCATAAACAAAGAAGTACTCCATTTATCATTCAATTTTTTGTTCAAATGCACATTCCCTTCGAAGCGCGAATCTGTAGAACCATAAAGATTCACAAACAACGGAATATCATTTGAAGGTTTGATTAATTCTGTATTAATCTGCCCAGAAATACTTTCATAACCATTAATCACCGTTCCCGCACCTTTCGTCACCTGAATACTTTCTACCCAAGTTCCTGGCGTAAAACTAAGCCCAAAAGCTTGCGAAGCTCCACGAACATTTGGTATATTTTCTTCTGCAATCAAAATATAAGGAGAGGTTAAACCCAACATTTTAATTTGCTTATTTCCCATTACAGCATCCGAAAAATTGACATCAATAGAAGGATTTGTCTCGAAAGATTCAGCTAAATTACAACATGCTGCTTTCAACAATTCTTTTCCAGTCATTGTCGTCATATTGGTTGCAAACTTCGATTTTTTAAGCGAACTACTTGTATCACGAACCACAACTTCATTCAACGAAGTATCCCCAAAATGATCTTTTACATTGATGGTGATATTCTGAAATTCGTCTTTTAATTCCTTAAAAGTTGTTGTTTCATTGTCATAAAAAACACCTAAAATTGAGGTTGGTTGATAATTTTCGATCTCAAAGTTTCCTTTTTCATCTGTAATAACAGTAATATCTGACGATTGCCAAAACACTTCTGCTCCAACGATTGGTTGTTGATTTTGATCTGTAATTTTTCCTTTTAAAGTAGATTGTGCGTAAGAAAACGCAGCACTTAGTATAAATACTGAAGTGAATATTTTTTTCATTTTTACGATTTAAGGCTCAATGCCTATTTATTATTGTGTACTTGTTGATTAGATTTTCATCAAATACTTTAATATTTAGATAATAGCGTATTGTTTTCTGATTAATTTAATCAAAAAATAAACGGGTATTACCCTTCGTAAAATGTTAACTGAGAATTGAGTATATAATTTGGCGGTGCATTTGACGCAACATAAAAATCAAGGAAACTAGATTGATTGCTCACCTCTTCATCTTGAATCGGAATTCTAATTTGAAGAATTTCAGAAACTATAAAACTAATCGGAATAAGTTTTTGAATTTTGACAGTTTGCTTTTCTACAAACTTATCCGAATATGAAATATCCTTACAGCAATCATCTTTTTTAGATTTATTGTTTTCCGGTAATTCGCAATGTTTTTTTTCTGTTTTTGGAGGACAACACGAAGTAGAAACTCCCATTTCGTGCGAATTATTATCCAAATGATTCAACTTCACTTGCTCCACCACTCCTTGACAAAAATGCATAGAAAATGCGTAGCTAAGATTTGAAAAAATCAAAACCACCGACAAAACATACTTTATGTAATGTTGCATTTTCATGTTGGACAAAAATAAACAAAAAATTCAAATCAAAACAAACTGAAATTTATATCATTTTCAAAGTTTCTTATAGAATTTTCAGTTTTCATCACTTTATCTTCTTGCCTGTTTGTTCGTCGGAATATTAATAATCCCAGAACCATTTACCAACGATTTATCGTTTTCGTTAACAATTTTCAAAACAACTTCAAAATTTTGCCAATCTATCCCTTGCAAAGTCACTAAACCTGTTGCTTTATCAATCGATTTTATTTTAAATCCTTTATCAGGAAAATCTTGTCCATCGACAATTGGATCAAAATCCAACCCAACTTCTGGCTCAACTTTAAAAGCAGAATCTTGCACAAATTTGTATCGATCTTTAAAACTTTGCGTCAACAATTCATTTTGCTTGATATACTCATCTTCGTTTATTTTAACAATTGTATCCATGATATAATCAACATAATTATTCATAAAATCAAGCGCAACATTATAATTAACATCCGATTCTTTAACCGAATCTTTCACTTCACTTTCAATTTTATTTTCTGTTGATGAACTAGATGAATTATTAGAATTACAACTTGTAACAAAACTTAATAATAGAATAGGAAGAATAAACTTTTTCATAAGGTTATCATTTTTTAATGATTTAAAAGTATGTTTTTTTTGATTGAAATTGAAATAACTCGAATAGTAAAATCAATCATTTTGTTAATAATCTTCTCAAAAAATAGAATAAGCGATTAAAGCCTTACGATTTTATCAAAATATACCTCAATAGTCATCAAAAATCACTAAAATTGCACTTTAAATAAGAACACACAATTAATTATGTCAGAAGATATTTTCAAGAAAGTAGTTTCTCATGCGAAAGAATATGGTTTCATTTTTCAATCGAGTGAGATTTATGATGGATTATCAGCCGTTTACGATTATGGTCAAAACGGAGCTGAGCTAAAAAATAACATCAAACAATATTGGTGGAAAGCAATGGTACAAATGCACGAAAACATTGTCGGCATTGATTCTGCTATTTTTATGCACCCTACTACTTGGAAAGCTTCGGGCCACGTTGACGCGTTTAATGATCCTTTGATTGATAACAAAGATTCTAAAAAACGTTACCGTGCCGATGTTTTAATTGAAGATCATTGTGCAAAAATTGAAGGTAAAATAGAGAAAGAAGTTGCGAAAGCTGCAAAACGTTTCGGTGATGCTTTTGATAAAGATCAATTTGTTGCGACAAATCCTCGTGTTGTAGAATATCAAAATCAAATCAATACAATTTTAGCGCGCATGGGAAAATCTTTGGAAAACGAAGATTTAGACGATATAAAAGCTTTGATTGAAGAATTAGAAATTGCTGATCCTGTAACTGGTTCTAAAAATTGGACAGAAGTTCGTCAATTCAACTTGATGTTCGGAACAAAATTAGGAGCAACAGCAGATCAAGCAATGGATTTATATTTACGCCCAGAAACGGCTCAAGGTATTTTCTTAAATTACTTGAACGTACAAAAATCTGGACGTATGAAATTACCTTTCGGAATTGCTCAGATTGGTAAAGCTTTCCGTAATGAGATTGTTGCACGTCAATTTATTTTCCGTCAACGTGAGTTTGAACAAATGGAAATGCAATTTTTCGTAAAACCAGGAACTGAATTAGAATGGTACGAAAAATGGAAAGAAACACGTTTACGTTGGCATCAAACTTTAGGTTTAGGAAATGAAAATTATCGTTTCCACGACCACGAAAAATTAGCGCACTATGCAAATGCTGCTGCTGATATTGAGTTTAAATTCCCATTCGGATTCAAAGAATTAGAAGGAATTCACTCACGTACAGATTTCGATTTGAAAGCACACGAACAACATTCAGGTAAAAAAATTCAATATTTCGATAACGAAACAAACGAATCATACACACCTTATGTTGTAGAAACTTCTGTAGGTTTGGATCGTATGTTCTTAGCAGTTTTCTCAAATTCATTGAAAGAAGAAGTTTTAGAAGATGGATCAGAACGTATTGTATTATCTTTACCAGCTGCATTAGCGCCAATTAAAGCTGCTGTTTTACCATTGGTAAAGAAAGATGGTTTACCAGAATTAGCGAAAGAAATTTTGAAGAAATTACGTTTAGATTACAACGTAATGTACGAAGAAAAAGATACTATCGGTAAACGTTACCGTCGTATGGATGCGATTGGAACACCTTTCTGTATCACTGTTGACCACGATTCATTAAACGATAATTCTGTTACTTTACGTTACCGTGATACAATGGAGCAAAAACGTGTTAATATTAATGAGTTAGCTCAAATTATCGACAAAGAAGTCAACATGAAATATCTTTTTGAACAATTATAAAAAGAATATCTTCTCAATACAATAATACTAAAGCTCAGAAATTTCTGAGCTTTTTTTATTTTTATTAAAATTTTTAACAATTTGGCAAAGCTTTTGATTTTAATTTAGATATATTAATCTAAAAAATACAAATTATGGGCTTTATTATTAATCTTTTGGTATCAGCATTAGTTGTTTTCGGACTTGCTAACATTTTACCTGGAGTATCTGTAAAAGGATATGGTTCTGCGATTATTGTTGCACTTGTTATTGGACTTTTAAATGCTGTTGTAAAACCAGTTTTAAACTTTATTAGTTTACCTGTAACAATCTTAACATTAGGATTATTTTCTTTTGTGATTACAGCAATCATTATCTTATTAGCAAGTGCAATTATGGGAGATAGTTTCCATGTGGACGGATTCTGGTATGCATTATTATTTGGTATTGTTTTAGCAATTGTCAATTCTTTAGTTGGAGGAATGATGGGAGACTAATTTATACAGATTATTACATATAAAAAGCTGTCCAAAATTGGACAGCTTTTGTATTTTATAAAAGTTTTATTGAGGATAAAATTTTATTTGCTCAAAAATATAGTTATCATGTTTTTTAAGAAGATCAACCAATTGTTTCAATTCGGACTCTTCCCATTTATTCTGAAACATCTCATCATGAATTAACACAACTATATTATTATTTGTAAAGGTTTTATTCGATTCTAATTGATTAACAATTTGTTTATAAATCGTTTGAACAGATTGCACCGGTGTTCCATCTTTTCCATGATGCGTCCATTCCAAATCCCAACCAATAACTTTATAACCCAACTTTGCTAAACCATCAGCCGTTTGTACACCAGAAGCTCCATCATTCTTCGATTTTCCGTCCAATCTCCACATGTTTCTTCCTGGTAAACGAACAATTTTATCTTGTAATTTTAGTATCGATTGGTTTTTCAAAATATCCTCAACCGACGTTTGCTCGTTACTATAAAACTTTTTGTATTGATCATTCGCATGCGTCCAACTATGATTACATTCTTCGATGTACGGATTATCTTCGTAATATTTAAAATAATTCGTCATTGTTTTATTTTTCTCCACATGTTCTCCAACAAGAAAAACAGTCACTTTTAACTTCTCATTTTTGAAAACCTCATCAATATTTTCACTTCCATTCAAAGGCCCATCATCAAAAGTTAAATAGATATATTTCTTCACAAAATCACTCGCTTTCTGTGCAAACGAACTTGTCGAGAAGATTAATAAAAAGACACTCAAAAGTGTCATTATTCTTTTATTCCATATCATTTAAGTTAATTTTTAATGAATTAAATGTATGAAAGAAATTCTATTTTTTATATTTTTCTAATGCTCTTTCTAATCGTGTTTTGATTCTTTTTTTCACTAATCTTGGAGCAAGAATTTCTATTTCTTCTCCAAATCCTAAAAGTTCTCGTTCCAACTCAAAATTATGTACAACTTCTATCGAAAATAAAGTTCCTTCGTCCGTCACTTCCAACACTTTTTGCGTCGCATGAATTGGTTTTGTCACCACATAAGGCGCTAATTTTTTATTCACACGAAAAACAACACGCTGCTCTCTTTCTTTCACACTTTTCGTTACACCAATCGCATTGTTATAATACGTATCAAAATTAATTTCTTGCTCATCGACAAAAGGTTCATTTGCCAATTCATAAAACTCAACAATTCTATCCAAAGCCAACGTATACAAATTTTTATCTTTTCTCGATTTAGCTAATAAAAACCAGCGATTACGGTATTCTTTCAACAAATACGGATAATAAACTTGTTGTTTTGGCTCTTTACTTTTTGAGGTAAAAGATTGATACGAAATCAGCAAAGGTTGTTTCTTTACAATTGCTTGATACAACCGGTTCAAATGTTCTAAACCTTTTAATAATGGATTTTCTTCGAACTGAATATAATTTGGTTGTTGATGAGTTTGCTTGGATAAATTATTTTCGAGACGAGTAATAATCTCGTTCATATCATCAAAATAATTAAACCCATTCAATTGTTTCATCACCGAAATCACTTCTTTCATTTTATCTAAATCTGCAGACGAAACAGGCGAATTATGGATCGAATAATCATGATCTTTATATTCATAAAACTTTTTTTCTCGAACAACAATTGGCGCATTATAACCCAATTTATCACTTCGCATCACCTGAATGTCGCCCTGAATTGTACGTTTCGAAACGCCAGAAGTTATTCCTTCGTATTCATACAAAGCTTCCGAAACTTTTTCTATTAAATCTTCTAATCTCCATTTTCTGAAATGATTTTGAAGACATTTATCGATCGTTTGATAACGTATTAATGCAATTTTATTGGTTGCCATGGTTGATTTCTTTCTTCAATACTACAAATTTCAAATCAAAGTACGCAATCTATTTGCGTAGAAATTTTCACTTCAACTTTTATTCAAAATATTTTCAATATAAAATCCTCTATTCATCATCATTTACAAATTATTTCGAAAAAATATTTTATTGCGCAATTCATTCGCACACTTCTACTCCAACTTTGTCAAAGGTTTAACAACCAAACGATTTTAATTGTTCCTTAACAAATGTTTCAGTATAGCATTGTAGTAGAAAATGCTTCATCACTTCTATTCTGAATAATTAAAACAAACGCGCAGAAGGTTCGACTCCTTCACTTATTTAATAAATGAGTATTGGTTTAACGCACTAGAATTCGGCTCTAGTAACAGACTTTTAATCTGTATTTATCGCCTGAAAAAGGCACCATTAGAAACAAAAAAGCTAAAAAGTTTTCTTTTCGAATAAAGAATTTATTTCGTTGAAATGAATTTGAAATAAGATCAAAAACTTGCTCAAAACCTGAATTTGAAACTTTAGTTGATGATTGATTTCAAAAGTTTAAAAATAAAAAATCAAGTCAAAATGATTTGAAAAAAGTTAAAAGTAAGAAATCAAAAGAAGCTGCTCAAACTTCAAATTCCGTTTTAAAAAAGGAAAATGATTTAGCTTTTTTAATTAAAAATTTAAAAAAAAGATTCTGCGACAAAGGAGAAATATAAAATAGTAAAAACCTATAAAAAATAATAAAATGAAAAAATTAGCAATTAACAACCAAGAAATTGGAATCTATATCAAAAACAACGAAATCGAAAAAGTTTACTCAAAAGGAAACTATTGGATTTTGTTTAATAAAAACATCGAAAAATTAAACATCAACGAAATAATTGATGAAAAATACCACACAATGTTTTTAGAAAATGAAACTTTGAAATCGATGGTAGATTTTATCGAAGTATTACATAACGAAGTGTTGATTATTTACAAAAACAATCAAATCTATGATTCATTTTACAATAAAAACGTGATGATTTGGAAAAATTCAACTCAATTAAAAGCTGTAAAATTTGACTTGAATTCTACTGACGAAATTAAGAATTTAACAAAAAGAGAAATTGATATTTTGAGAAAAGCTGGTGCAATTCGTATCATTTCTGTTGCGCCATATTTCGAAGGAATTTTATTTAAAGACAATGAATTTGATTCGGTTTTAAAAGCTGGTGAATACCTATTTTACAACAACGAAGTTAAAATCTCGATGGTATCTTTTGATATGCGTCCGCAAACAATTGAAATTTCGGGACAAGAAATTTTGACGAAAGATAAAGCGCAATTACGAATCAATTTTATGGTAAATTATCAAATTACTGATTTGTTAAACGCTTATCAATCGAACAAAGATTTCGAAAAAATGATTTATCAAGCGATTCAATTAGGTTTGAGAGAATTTATTGGAAACATGAATTTTGATGATTTGATGTCAGATAAAAATTCGGTAACGAATTATATCATTCAAAAATATCAAGCTGAATTCCAAGAAATTGGTCTAAAATTGATTGACGCAGGTATGAAAGACATTATTCTTCCTGGAGAAATAAGAGAAATTATGAACCGTGTTTTGATTGCCGAAAAAACGGCTCAAGCTAATTCGATTACGCGTCGTGAGGAAACTGCTTCAACAAGAAGCTTGTTGAATACAGCAAAATTAATGGAAGAAAACGAAACATTATGGAAATTGAAAGAGATGGAATACATCGAAAAAATTGCTGATAAAGTAGGAGAAATCTCAATTTCTGGTGTGTCGAATGTATTAAATGAACTAAAAACAATGTTTACAAAATAATATTCTAACCAAATTATATGAAAACAACCGAACAACAAAACAAACCAATTAATGGAATTGATTTGATTGCCTTGGGTTATCCTGAGAATGAAATTTTAGGAATTGCCTTAAAAATTAACCGAAAAAGAAATGGTTATACAAAAGCCGAAATGCTTGATAAATATGCGCAAGTTTTGTCTTCGCCACAAGATTTCTTAGAAGATAAAATTTTCAAAACGCTTGCAAATGGTTTTATCAATGGAATTCATTTACCTCAACAAGATGAAAACTTAATTGAATTGAATGAAAATCCGAACGATTTCAACATTTATGGTGCAAAAAATATTGAAGATGGTGCTTTAGAACAAATGAAAGTAGCCATGAAACTTCCTGTAACAGTTGCCGGCGCAATAATGCCAGATGCTCATCAAGGTTATGGTTTACCGATTGGCGGAGTTTTAGCAACAAAAAATGCAATTATTCCTTATGGTGTCGGCGTTGATATTGGATGTAGAATGGCTTTATCGATTTATGATTTACCTGCTTCTTATTATTTTAAGCATCATGATTCTTTAAAAAAAACTTTAATAAAAAACACAAAGTTTGGTGCAGGACATGGTTTTCATGGTCAATACAAAGCCGAACATCAGATTTTGGATGATGCAAAATTCGAAACAAATTCATTTATTCAAAATTTAAAAGATAAAGCGTGGTCGCAATTGGGTTCTTCTGGAGGAGGAAATCATTTTGTAGAATTTGGTCTGATTGATTTCAAAGAAGATGATAAGAAACTGAACATCAAAAAAGGTTCGTATTTAGCGTTATTAACGCATTCTGGATCGAGAGGTTTCGGTGCTACAATCGCTGGACATTATACAAAAATTGCAAAAGAAATTTGTAAACTTCCTTATAAAGCACAAAATTTAGCTTATTTGGATTTGGATTCTGCAGAAGGTCAAGAATATTGGATTACGATGAATTTGGCTGGTGAATATGCTTCGGCTTGTCACGAAATTATTCATCAAAAAATTAAAAAATCTATCGGTGCAGAAGTTTTAGCTAAAGTAGAAAATCATCATAATTTTGCTTGGAAAGAAATTTACAATGGCGAAGAAGTAATTGTTCATCGAAAAGGTGCAACGCCAGCTTCTAAAGATGTGATGGGAATTATTCCAGGTTCTATGACTGCGCCAGGATTTTTGGTTCGCGGAAAAGGTGAAGAAAATTCTATTCATTCGGCTTCGCATGGTGCTGGTCGTCAAATGAGCCGAACACAAGCAATTAAATCATTATCACAAAACAAGATAAATGATTATTTGAACGATTTTGGAATTACATTAATTGGCGGTGGAAAAGATGAAGCGCCGATGGCATATAAAGATATTCACGAAGTAATGGCAGCGCAACAAGATCTGGTTGATGTTGTGGCTACTTTTACGCCTAAAATGGTCAGAATGGCAAATGACGGATCGAGAGAAGATTAAAAAAAATGCCTGAACAACTGTTCAGGCATTTTATATATTATAGATTAAATCCAATCTTTTGGATGTTTTAACACGTCTACTAATCTATATTCTTCAGAACCTTCTTCTGGCTGATGATTATAATGCCATTGTACATGTTTGGGTAAACTCATCAAAATAGATTCTATTCGTCCATTGGTTTTCAAACCAAACAAAGTTCCTCTATCATGAATCAAATTAAATTCTACATAACGACCTCGTCTAATTTCTTGCCATTCCTTTTGTTCAGCAGAAAATTCATCATTTTTGTGTTTTTCAACAATCGGAATATACGCCTCCAAAAATGAGTTTCCTACTTCTGTTACGAAATCATACCATTGTTCAACTGTTTTTTCTGAAGTTGGTTTCAAGTAATCAAAGAACAAACCTCCTATTCCACGCGCTTCTTCTCGATGCGTATTCCAAAAATATTTATCACATTCTTCTTTATACTTTAAATAAAAAGCCGCATCATGCGCATCACAACTTTTTTTACAGATCGTATGCCAATGCATCACATCTTTTTCATCCAAATAATATGGCGTCAAATCTTGACCTCCTCCAAACCATTGATCGACAATATTTCCTTCTTTGTCATACATTTCAAAATATCTCCAATTTGCATGAGTCGTCGGAATATGTGGACTTGTTGGATGAATAACCAAACTCAATCCACACGCAAAAAATTTACCTGATGAAACATTCAACGCTTTTTGCATTGTTTCGGGCAATTCACCATAAACTTTCGAAATATTAACACCAGCTTTCTCAAAAACAGCTCCGTCAGTTAAAACACAAGAAAGACCTCCGCCGCCTTCTTCTCGTTCCCAATTATCTCGTAAAAATTTGGCTTTACCATCAACTTCTTCAAGTTTGGCAATAATTTTATTTTGTAAGTCTTGTATATATTGAAAAAATTGACCTTTCATCATAAATATTTTTGCAAATATAGAATGAAATCTCTTTGTGGTAAAATTAGGTTGAGGAGTTATAGATAATTATAAAAAATTTATTCTACACACCCTAATTATTAACTCTATAAGGAATATTAAAACTCAATTTAACATTCTCTCCCTCATCATTTACTGCTGGTTTTATTTTAATATTTTCAGCAATCAACTTTCGTGCATAATTAACAAATGCTTGCGTAAGTAAAGACTTTTCTGAATCTGTTCCTGTTATATCTAAATTAACAAATTCACCTTTAGCACTTACTTGAAACTTAACTTTAGCATCAATTCTTACTTGACGAATAGTTAAATTATTTTCATGTAAGACATTTTCAACTTCAATTAGGAGCCCTTCATTTACTTTCGTTCCGAAACACTTCATCAATTCTTTATTTCCTTTAGAAATATATTTTTCACAACCAGGATAAATAACCATTGTAGCCTTCCCTTTTTCTTGAGCAAAGACAATCGAACTAAATAATAAAAAAGTAAATAGTAGTTTCATTCATTTTATTTTTTTGTAATATAACAAAACTCATATCTATTATCATAACTATAAGTAATATATATTAAAACACTACTTTAAATAGTAAATATTTATATTCATCAAAAATAACAAATCCTCAAAAATAAATTTCATATTATTAAAAATAAATACTTTAACCAATTAAAACCATTTAAACGATTTAATTTTAAATCAAACCAATAGCAATTCAAAAAAGTTATCAACAATATTATTCACAAAAGAAATCTTTCTATACCTTTGCAGAAGAAATTTTATAAAACAAAATATAAATGTCACAAAACGGAATTCCATCGGTTAATTTAGCAGACTTTTTATCTGATGATCAAGCAAGAAAACAAAAATTTGTCAACGAAATTGGTCAAGCATACGAAGAAATAGGATTCGTTGCTTTGAAAGGACATTTTTTATCTGACGAATTAGTTGAAAATTTATATAAAAGCGTTCGCGAATTTTACGCTTTACCTACAGAAACAAAACAAAGTTATGTAGTAGAAGGAATTGGTGGTCAACGCGGTTATACAGCTTTCGGTAACGAACATGCAAAAGGTAGAACTGTTGGTGATTTGAAAGAATTTTGGCATTTTGGACAGTATTTATCTGAAGAAGATAAAGCGAAATACAACTATCCAGAAAATGTTGATGTAAACGAAGTTCCAGGTTTTAACACTTATGGTGAAGAAACATACAAACAATTAGAAAAAACAGGAGTTTACGTTTTACGTGCTTTGGCTTTATTCTTAGGTTTAGACGAGTTTTACTTTGATGATAAAGTGAAAAACGGAAACTCTATTTTGAGAGCAATTCACTATCCTCCTATCACGGAAGAGCCTAAAGATGCGGTTCGCGCAGGTGCTCACGGTGATATTAACTTGATTACATTGTTAATGGGAGCGCAAGGTCGTGGATTACAAGTGCAACGTCACGATGGAACTTGGGTTGATGCAATTGCTGCTGACGACGAATTGGTGATTAATGTTGGTGATATGTTATCTCGTCACACAAACAACAGATTAAAATCGACAATTCACCAAGTGGTTAATCCAGAGAAAGAATTATGGGGAACATCTCGTTTTTCTATTCCATTCTTTATGCACCCAGTTTCTGAAATGGATTTATCTGTTTTAGAAGATTGTGTAACAGAAGAAAATCCAAAACAATTTGAAGATATTACAGCTGGAGATTTCTTGACTCAGCGTTTAAGAGAAATTGGTTTAATTAAATAAGCCATATTTAATCTATTATTTCATAAAAAAGAGAGTTGATTTTGTCAACTCTCTTTTCTTTTTACATACCTCTTACGTACATATTGTAATTAAAAATATCCAAACACAACAAGGTGTATTTATAATCATTTTTGTTGATATTTACTTCCAAAACTGGATCCGAATTATAAAATCTAATTTTTAGATTATCATTCTTATCCAATAATAAATAAATGGATGAAATCGTTGGTCGAATATCATTCATCCAATTTTTCAAAGATTCTTTTGAATCTTTAATCAACTCAAATTTTTGAAAATATTCTTGAAAAAAATTCTCTAAACGTTGCACTTGTGTCAAACGATCCAATTCGCGATATAAGTCAATAAAAACACATAATTTTTCGCGCTTTGGACAAACACACGGATACGGGTGTTCGCCATTATAAAACCATCTCTGCCACTTTTTACAAGACGTCTCTTCTATCGCTTTCTCAAATTCGTCTTCGTACTTTAAAAGCCACCAATTCATACGGCAAATTCGTAAATTACCTTTTGATAACTGCAAAAGCTCGTCTATATATGCGCTAACGTTTAACATCAATTAAAAATTTGAGTCTTGCTAATTTACAATTTTTCTGATTGAATTTTAATGTTTTAAGAATAATTTTTCAAATTTTAGAATCTTGAATTGCTCATCAAATAAAACGTTATAAAAGAACATTTTTTCCTTCATCATTTTATTTTTCATTTGCACATTTCGAACTGGAATTAAGACATTAAATTGAAATTTTCTATCTTTTTCGAAGTGATTAACAGCCGCATAATAAATCAAATTGTACCACGAATCAATTGGTGCATAAATCCCATAAAAATCAGGATATAGCGCATCTGTTTCATCTTTGTAAACATTGGAAATCGAATAATTATCAATCTCAAATTTCGAAACACATTTGTAGGTTGTTAACTTAGAACAAATTGAAGTGTCTTGTACATATTTTACCGAATCCAATTTCAGTCCAAATTCGTCCATTTTATAATCTTCAAACTTATTAATTGTAGGATCTACCACAATTTTTTTGTTCGGAAATTCCAAACTTTGTTTTTGGATATCTTGTAAAATAGTATCGTATATTTTAGTTCGAATTTGATTTGGGTTAACATTTTGCGCATCAACAAATAACACAATATGTAAGGAAAAAACCAATAAAAAAAGTCTCATTTTGGCGTTTTTGGTTTAAAATTTGTTTAAATTTATGAAGTCTTTACGATTCAAAATCAAATTTAGTTGAAAAGATTTCAAATCTTATCATTTCATCATCTTTTCGTAAATAAATAGTTAAAAAGGTGTTAAAGTACGTTTTCACGTAATTACATTTTAACTATTATTGTTTATTTTTAATGGATTAATATAAAGTTTAATATCCGACAACAAACGATTGTTATAAATATTTTCTATATATATTATAAATAAAATCTTTTACAATTTCTCCAAATAAGACATAAAAGTTAGACATTTGCAGTGTCAAATAATTTATTCATAGATAGTAAGACAAAGAGTAACAACGAGTATAACGAAATTGATTTATGAAGTTTGGAATTACTCGCACTCTTTTTACTTTTTAGAGTTTTTTATAGTAGTTTAGGTTGGTTAGTAATCCGTTCACTTTGAACGGATTATTTTTTTTTTATAGCTTATTTATAAAATCTTTCAACAAATTATATACTTTTTCGGAGTAACTCAAATCCAAACTTTCTGCTGTATCATTGGGATCATGATAAAAACCTTTTCCTCCTAATGTATAAATAAAAAACGATGGAACACCTTTCAAATAAAACGGACAATGATCGGAATTACACGATTCTCCTCGAGTTTTAACTTCTTTTAGATAATTATTTGTTTGATTTAATTCAACTAATTTTTCAAATTGATTTTTAAAAACTTTACCATTCACAACTTGAATCCCTTGATCGCCTGCTCCCATAATATCTAGGTTTACAAGAAATTTGATTTCATTCAATGAAAAAAGTGAATGATTGACATAATAATCTGCACCTAAAATTCCCGCTTCTTCACCAGCAAAAGCCATAAAAATCGTTCTGTAATTAGGTTGATGTTTCGAATAATACTTCATCAACGTCATCATCATCGCTGTTCCGCTCGCATTATCACTCGCTCCAGGAAAAATAGTTTGTCCAACTTTCCCTAAATGATCATAATGAGCAGAAATCACAACAACACTATCATTATTTTTTCCGTCAATATAACCAATTATATTATTTGCTTCGAATGAATTATTCAACTCTGAATCAATAGAATAATCGTTTATTTTTAAATTTTTAGAATAAAAGTTATCTGAAATAATAAATTCTGAAATCGAAGATTGTCGCTGACTAAGACTCGACGTTAATTTATCTGAAGTAAATCGAAAAATCGCACGATTTTCATTTTCATCTTTCTCATAAATATTCGCCCATTGTTTGTAATATTTCTGAATAGAATCCACAGAAGTCACTAAAGGAGGCAAAATAATATGTTTCCCTTTTTGCAATTCATCATCTTTCACAATAAAATCTCTCGTTTTATCTTTCGATTGAAAAGATTCGATATAAGCTTTTGTGTCAAAAATATAAAAAGGTAAATTCGTTTTCGAAATTGATTTAGAACTTGGTTTTACGATAAAATCTGTTCCATATTTCAATTCTTTTCCATTAATTTTCAGTTTTGCGTTTTTGATAATATTAATCGGAAAAGTAAACGTTTGATTATAGTGATTAGAAAAAGATTTCAATCCATTTTTTTGAAATTCGTTTTGTAAATAAATTCCAGCATTTGTCATTCCATTTTCTACATAACCTCTACCAGCAAATGAATTTGATGTAAGCGAATCTAAAATTGTTTTAAAATATTTTTGATCAAAGGTTTGCGCATTTCCGATTGCAATTGCAAAACACGAAATCAAACCAAATAATATCATTTTTATCTTCAGCATTTTAATCATTTTATCCTTCAAAAAATATTCTATTCTTAGATAATTATCATTTTAACAAAAAAAATCAATTATCTGTATTAAGTCAATAACAAATTTAAAAAATCTTTAAAAAGTAAATCAAATTAATACAACTATAAATTTTATATCTTGCATTATTAAGTTATCATAATAAAAACAACAAATCACAATTAAATGAAAGAAGTCGTAATAGTTTCAGCTGTTCGTACAGCAATGGGATCTTTTTTGGGAAGTTTATCTAACGTTCCAGCTACAGATTTAGGCGCAACAGCTATTAAAGGAGCTTTAGATAAAATCAACTTAGATGGATCTTTGGTTGATGAAGTATATATGGGAAATGTATTGCAAGCTGGTGAAGGCCAAGCGCCTGCTAAGCAAGCAATGATAAAAGCAGGTTTACCAAATACGATTCCTGCAACAACGGTAAACAAAGTTTGTGCTTCTGGTATGAAAGCTGTAATGTTTGCTACGCAAGCGATTCGTTTGGGTGATGCTGATGTTGTAGTTGCCGGAGGAATGGAAAATATGTCGATGGTTCCTTTCTATTCGCCAAATGCAAGAACTGGAAATAAATACGGAAATACAGTTTTGTTAGATGGAATTGTGAACGATGGTTTGCAAGATTACTACAGCAAAGAAATGATGGGACTTTTTGGAGATACTTGTGCAACTGAGTTCAATATTTCTCGTGAAGAGCAAGATGAATTTGCGATTAATTCTTACAAAAAATCTGCTGCTGCTTGGGCTAATGGAAAATTTGACAACGAAGTTGTTCCTGTAGAAATTCCTCAACGCAAAGGAGAACCAGTTATTTTTAAAGAAGACGAAGAATATAAAAATGTGAACTTTGATAAAGTTCCAGGTTTACGCGCTGTTTTCTCTAAAGACGGAACTGTAACTGCTGCAAATGCTTCTACAATCAATGATGGAGCTTCTGCTTTGGTATTAATGTCTTTGGACAAAGCAAACGAATTAGGATTAAAACCTCTTGCGAAAGTTATCGCTTATGCTGATGCTTCTCAAGAACCTTCAAAATTTACAACTGCGCCAGCTAAAGCGGTTGAAAAATTATTAAAAAAAGCAAATATGACTGCTACTGATGTTGATTTCTGGGAATTTAACGAAGCGTTTTCAGTTGTTGGAATTGCAAATACTAAATTATTAAATCTTGATGCTTCTAAAGTTAATGTAAATGGAGGAGCGGTTTCTATCGGTCATCCACTTGGAAATTCTGGATCAAGAATTTTGGTTACATTATTAAATGTTTTAGAGCAAAATGGAGGAAAAATTGGAGGTGCAGCTATCTGTAATGGTGGTGGTGGAGCATCTGCAATGATTATCGAAAAAATCTAATTTTAGATCAAATACATGATGAAAGCGTCTAATCTGTAGACGCTTTTTTATCTTTTGAAATTAAAATACTTGTAAAAAATCTGAAAAACATTCGACATTTATTATAATTGGCTTAAAAACCTTTTCTATATTTGTTGGATTGAACAAACACTTTTGTATGGAATATTTAGAATTTGAACAACCTATCAAAGATTTAGAAGAACAGTTACAAAGCTGTCAAATCGTCGGCGAAGGAAGCGGTGTTAACATCAAACAGGCTTGCGTTGAAATTGAAATTGCAATTGAAAATAAAAAGAAGGAAATCTATGGTAATTTAACGCCATGGCAACGTGTACAATTGTCTCGTCATCCTTCTCGCCCTTATACTTTAGACTACGCTTACGCGATCACAGATAACACGTTTATCGAAATTCACGGAGATAGAACTTTTGCTGATGATAAAGCAATGGTTGGTGGTATGGGAAAAATCAATGGTCAAACTTTTATGATTATTGGTCAACAAAAAGGAAAAAATACCAAAGAAAGACAATATCGTCGTTTCGGAATGTCTAATCCAGATGGTTACCGCAAAGCTTTACGTTTGATGAAGTTAGCAGAAAAGTTTAATATTCCTGTCTTGACTTTAGTCGACACTCCTGGTGCATATCCTGGTTTAGAAGCTGAAGAAAGAGGTCAAGGTGAAGCTATCGCTAAAAACATCTACGAAATGTTGAAACTTACAGTTCCTATCATTACAATTGTAATTGGTGAAGGAGCTTCAGGTGGAGCATTAGGAATTGGAGTTGGGAACAAAGTTTTCATGTTAGAAAACACTTGGTATTCTGTAATTTCACCAGAAAACTGTTCTACAATTTTATGGAGAAGTTGGGATTACAAAGAGCAAGCTGCTTCGCAAATGAAATTAACTGGTCCTGATATGTTAGAATTAGGATTAATTGAAGACATCATTCAAGAACCGCTTGGTGGAGCACACTACAAACCAGAAGTTGCGTACACAAACTTGAAAAATAAAGTTTTAGACACTTACAACGAATTGAAAAAACTTTCTCCAAAAGAATTACAACAACAACGTCAAGAACGTTACATCAAATTCGGAGAATTTTCAGGATAAAATATTGTTTTACAATAATACTTATTGTAGAATATACAATTTTAAAACGAGATATAAAATTAGTTATATCTCGTTTTTTTATTTAATTTTGAAACTCTTATGGAACAAGCAAATTATAATCCCGAAATACCAGCTAACAAGCACAATGTCATTGGTTTAGAGAAAGGTAAACTTCCTCCACAAGCTGTTGATTTAGAGCAAGCTGTACTTGGTGCGATGATGATTGATAAAAAAGGGTTGGATGAAGTCATTGACATTCTTACACCGCAAGTTTTTTATCGTCCAGAGCATCAAGCGATTTATGCTGTCATTCAAAAATTATTTAACGATTCAGAACCTATTGATTTATTAACGGTTTCGAATGAGTTGAAAAGTGAAGGCAAATTAGATCGTGTTGGCGGTGATTATTATTTGATTCAATTAACGCAAAAAGTTTCTTCTTCTGCACACGTGGAGTATTATGCTCGTGTCATTCAAGAAAAATATATTCTTCGTCGTTTAATTGAAATTTCGAATCAAGTCATTGAAAAATCATACGATGATACTGCCGATGTATTTGATTTACTGGATTATTCTGAATCGAAATTATTCGAAATTACAGAAGGTGGAATCAAGCGTAGTTATTCGGAAGCAAGAGATTTAGTTACAGAAGCGATTGACAAAATTAAAGCCCAATCTACCAAAGAAGGAATGTCTGGTTTATCTTCTGGATTTACAGAAATTGATAAAATTACTTCGGGTTGGCAAGAATCGGATTTGATTATCTTAGCCGCTCGTCCTGGTATGGGGAAAACCGCTTTTATCCTTTCGATGGCGAAAAATATGACGGTGGACAAAAATATTCCAGTTGCTGTTTTTTCATTAGAGATGTCTTCTGTTCAGTTGATTACGCGTATGATTTCGGGTGAAACTGGAATTTCGGGTGAAAAATTGCGTAAAGCAAAATTAGCCGATCACGAATGGAAACAATTATATACAAAAGTAAAAGGTCTTGAAAATGCACCGCTTTACATTGACGATACGCCTGCCCTTTCTATCTTCGATTTAAGAGCAAAAGCGCGTCGTTTGGTTTCTCAACATGGTGTAAAAATGATTTTGATTGACTACTTACAGTTAATGACTGCTGGTGGAAAAGCAAATGGAAACCGTGAGCAAGAAATTTCGATGATTTCGCGCTCCTTAAAAGCAATCGCAAAAGAGTTAAGTATTCCTGTTATTGCACTTTCGCAGTTATCTCGTTCGGTAGAAACTCGTGGAGGAAGCAAGCGTCCATTATTATCGGATTTACGTGAATCTGGAGCGATTGAGCAAGATGCCGATATCGTTTCGTTTATTTATCGTCCCGAATATTATAAATTAGAATATTGGGATGATGAAAGTGAACCTTGCGCTGGTCAAGCCGAATTTATCATTGCTAAACACCGTAATGGTGCGTTAGAAAATGTGCGTCTACGATTCATTAATGAGCAAGCTAAATTTACCGATTTAGAAACTTCATTTGGTGGAGATTTCGAAATTCAAAGCTCGATGAATGATGGTTCTCAAGAAATGGGAAGTGCAATGAATTTATCTGCTATCGATCCTTCTGATGCTTTTGGAGATTTCGGCGGAGAATTCACAAGTTCGATGAACAACGACGACGATAATTTACCGTTTTAAAAGAATGATTTTATTTTGAACGAATTGTTCTATTAAGATTTGATAATTTTAATCAATCATAAATATTTACTTTATGAAAAAGAATCTAGAATTTATTGCAGAACTTTATGGTTGGATTCAAATCTTTATATCACCCTTTATTATTGGCTTCATAATTGGATTGTTGATTTATTTTCAAAATAAATCAATTTCTAATTTAATTATTGGTTCTATCTTCATTCTAACAGGATTAATATTAGGAATTATTTTAGCAAATAAAAAAATGAAAAGTAAAAACGGAACAATTTGGTTTTTATCACGAACAAATTCAGCAACTGATTTAGATAAATAATCATTCTTCTAATTTCTATTGTTCATTTATACTTACTTTATTGTTCAAACCTTCTAAAATCTCATCAACTATCAGTTTTATTTATCCTAAAAGTTTTGTTAGGAACGAGAATTGCTACAACTTTGTATACATTAAATAAAGAGTGAAATGGCAAGTTCAATCAGAACATTAAATCCTGCTACAGGTAAAATCGAAAAAGAATTTCAAGCCTACACAAGCGAAGAAATCAATCAATATATAGACGACGCAAACGAATTATATCAAACATGGCGATTCGAATCTTTCGAAGAAAGAAAAGCTGTAATGAAACGTGTCGCAAACGAAATGCGTAAGCAAAAAGCTCGATTAGCTGCTTTGATTACAACAGAAATGGGAAAACCATTGTATGAAAGTGAAATCGAAATTGATTATAGTGCAAATATCATCGAATATTACGCTGATAATGCAGAAGAATTCTTGGCAAATGTTCCTATACAAACAGAAAAAGGTGACGCTTATGTGGTTTCAGAACCTATTGGTGTGTTATTAGGTGTCATGCCTTGGAACTTTCCTTTTTCTCAAATTGCACGTTTTGCTGGGCCTCACATTATGGCTGGTAACACAGTTGTTTTGAAAACGGCTTCTAATATTCCGCAATGTGGAATCGCTTTCGAAGAAATGTTTACTGCTGCTGGCGCTCCAAAAGGTTTGTACAAAAACTTATTGATGTCAGGAAAAGACACAGATTCGATTATTAATAATCCAAAAATTGTTGGTGTATCTTTAACTGGTTCAGAAGCTGCTGGTGCAGAGGTTGCAAGTATCGCTGGTAAAAATGTAAAACCTTCGGTTTTAGAACTTGGTGGTTCTGATCCAATGATCGTTTTGAATGATGCGGATATCGAAAAAGTGATGAACGGAACCATTAACGGTCGTTTACGTAATGCTGGACAAGCTTGTACTTCTTCGAAACGTATTATAGTACAAGAAGGTATTTACGATGAATATTTGAAAAAAATTACGGACTATATAAACGGAATGAAAGTTGGCGACCCTACACATGCTGACACCAATATGGGACCTGTAAGTTCGGAAAGCGCGTTAGAAAAATTATTGGATCAAATTAATGATTCAGCTAATAAAGGAGCAACAATTGTTTCAGGAGGAAAACGTATTGATCGTGATGGGTTCTTTTTACAACCAACAATTTTAACAGATTTAAAACCTGGAATGAAGGCCTATGACGAAGAAGTTTTTGGACCTGTAGTTTGTATTTGGAAAGTGAAGGATGTAGAAGAAGCAATCAAAATTGCGAATGATACGCCTTACGGATTAGGTGCTTCTATTTATACAGAAGATGTTCCGAATGCGGAGAAAATCGCTCGTAGAATAGATTCGGGAATGGTTTACGTAAACAAACAAGTTTCTTCAAGCCCAGATTTACCTTTCGGTGGTGTGAAACATTCGGGTTACGGACGCGAACTTTCTAAAGCTGGAATTATGGAGTTTATCAATAAAAAATTAATCATGATTGCGAAATAATTTTTCAATCATTAATCAAATTATACAAAAAAAATGCAACTTTTATGAAGCTGCATTTTTTTTATTGAATAAACCCTTGTTTTTGTTCCATTTGGTCAATTTTGAAAAGAATTAAATCACGCATAATTTTTGCTCTATTTTTTGCTTCATTTGCTATTTCTCCTTCAAATTTTTCGTCAATTATTCCGTACCACAATTCAATCCAACGCTCGAAATGATGCGGTTTTAATTTCTCTTTCTGACTCAAAACC
This sequence comes from Empedobacter sp. R132-2, assembly GCF_030324375.1. Taxonomy (NCBI): domain Bacteria; kingdom Pseudomonadati; phylum Bacteroidota; class Flavobacteriia; order Flavobacteriales; family Weeksellaceae; genus Empedobacter; species Empedobacter sp. R132-2. The sequence continues at coordinate 38,417 of NZ_JACAGG010000018.1, read as the reverse complement.
AAATGTGTTCGCATTGGCCAACCTTCAAAAGTTGCTTTTCCTAATAAAACAGTTTCCCAAAACTGAATCATATGCGGCAAATGTTCGTCCCAATTTACCTTTGCAACTTCCGAAAAAAAGTAACCAATGACATCATCTTTTTGCACTTTATCGTAAAACGTATTTACCAATAAAGCAACATCTTCTGAAGTTTCGATATCTTTTTTCATTAAAACAAATTTACAAAGAACTTAATTCAATTCATCAATGTTTTTAATCACGAAAAAATGCAGTAATTTTACAGTCTCATAAAAATGAATAAAATTGGATAGCAATAGACAACAAAAAGTAAGTAAATTATTTCAAGAAGAATTAGCAGAAGCTTTTAGAAAATGGGCTGTAAAGGAATTCCCTGGAAATTTGATTAGTGTTACAGAAGTAAAAGTAACACCAGATTTGAGCGTTTCTAAAATCTATGTAAGTATTTTTCCAAGTACTCAAAAAGACGAAATTTTCAAAGAAATTAGAGTTAATACACCATTATTTAGAGGAATTTTATCAAAAAGTGCTTCTAAACAAATGCGTATTACACCAGAATTAATTTTCATTTTAGATAATTCGTTAGACGAAATGGATAAAATCGACAAAGCGCTAAGAGGAGAAGGAAATAATCCAATCTTATAATGAGAAACATTTCACTTTACATTGCGAAACGCTACATTTTTTCGAAAACGAATACAAACGCCGTAAACATTATTACATCGATTGCTGTTGGTGCTATTCTGGTTGCTACAGCGGCTTTATTTATTATTTTATCCGTTTTTTCGGGATTAGAAAAAATGAATTTAAAGTATTATAGCAATGTAAATCCTGAAATTAAAATATCACCTTCGAAAGGAAAAGTATTGGACAGTTTAACTTTTGTTGTGGATCAATTGAAGCAACAAAAAGATGTCAAAGCTTTTTCTAAAATCATCGAAGAAAAAGTCTACATCGATTACAAAGGAAAGCAAGATATTGCCTATTTGAAAGGTGTTGACGAAAATTTCACCAAAATTACACGTTTAGATACGGTAATTTATGGTGGACAATATTTAGACTTTAATCGCGATGATAATTTTATTGTTTCGAATGGAATTGCAGAGCGTTTGCAACTTTATATCGATCCGATAACGCCAGCAGATTTGATGATGCCAAAAGCTGGAACAGGTCTAATAAAACAAGAAAGCGATGCTTTTACACGCAAAGATGCGTACAGTGTTGGCGTGTTTATTTTGAACGAACAATACGACAAACACATATTTACAACTTTAGGTTTGGCGCAAGAATTATTGTTGTTAAACGAAAATCAATGTTATTCGATTGAGGTAAAAACGACTGGAAAAAAATCGTTTAACGAAGTAAAAATTCAACTTCAAAAAATATTAGGTTCTCATTATAAAATCGAAACCAGACAAGATTTAGATTCAGCTTTCTTAAAAGTAATGAATATGGAAAATTTAATCAGTTACTTGATTTTTACGTTAGTCATTATCATTGCATGTTTCAATTTGGCAGGAACAATTATTATCTTGATTTTGGATAAAAAGAAAGAAATTCAGACGATGTATAGTTTTGGATTATCACGAAAAAACATTCGTAATATTTTCTTTCAAACTGGTTTTATTATCACCCTTATCGCGATGACAACAGGTTTATTAATCGCCTCTGTTATTGGATTATTACAAATAGATTTTGGTTTGGTTATGGCTTCGCCAACTGTTCCATTTCCATTTATCTTTTCTGTCGAAAATTTTGTTGCAGTTATTGTAACTGTTTTAGGTTTGGGAAGCTTAGTTTCGTGGATCGTTTCCAGACAAGTGAAATAAAAAATATTAAGACATAAAAAAAGCTTGAAGAAATCTTCAAGCTTTTTTTATGTCTTAATCCCACCTATTCCAACGAATGTAATTTGGTTTTGAAAAGTCAAAATCCATCATTTGAAAATCTCTATTATCCAATAAATTTGTCTTGATTAGATTATCGCCTTGTCCAGGAATTGATGGATAATACGACAATGAAAAACGAATATTGTTGAACACAAAATAATCATTTGTCAACATCACACCCAAACTAAAACGCGAATAAATTGGGTTATTATTCAGTATAAATTTTTTGTTATCTCCAATTGCCGCAACCATCGCATTGAAAAAAGGCGAAATACGAAATCCTAAAAACTCGTAAGGCGTATAGGATTGCAATTGATACTCGAACATTAATTTCTGTTGACCTGTTAAGCCTCTATCCGATTTGAAACCTGCCATTCCCAAATAATCATGTTCATGAAGCGAAAGTTGATCCGCAGGAGAATCTAAACGATCATGTCCCAAAAGATAATTAGTTTTCATGAAGTTTCTGAACTTCCATTTTCCCCAATTTATCAACTTTGCCATATATTGTAATTCTACAGACAGCGTTTTTTGTTCAAATTTTCCTTTATTAAAAAATCCTCCAAACTCAACTCCAAATCCCCAAAAACCGGTATTTAAAAAACCTCCAGCAGAAGCTTTTCCGCCAAGATAATAACGATCAGTTTGACGAATATTTTGAATTCCTCCTATAATGCCCAATGATTTCCCTATCGCAATATCTTCTTCAATATCATAATTGAAAATATATTTTGTTTTGATATATCGTTTTGAAGAAATTCCTATCCCTACTAAATAATTCGTTTGGTCAGAAAAAAAGTTCACAGGATCGTTTTCTGGAGTTGGTGTTTCGGTATAAGATCGATCATAAAATCGCCCTGAAACAATAAAATTGGTAATATTTTCTGAATGACCATCATCAATTCTAAACGCTCTTGCCAACCAATAATCTTGGTAATTATATTTGAAATGGTTATCAACCAAAATAGGTTTTTCGAAATCTAATGAATCTTTAAAATACACTTGTCCAACCGAAACTCCACCTGCATAATGTGCTAATGGCGAATAAAAAGGTCGTACAAAACTGATTGATTTTGTATAATGATTATCTTCATTTTTGAAATAACGTACATTCCCAATAATTCGAGTTTGGGCAATATTTGGAACCGTATAATTAAATTGATATAACGAATTTCCTGTTTTGTAATTGTGACGGTAACGATTATCAAACACATGTCCTAAACCTAAAAAATTTCGCTCTCTAATGCGAATTCCAGCTTTTGAACTCGAAACCGAACCTGTAATAAACATACTCCAAGAGTCAATTGAATTGACATATAAATCAACCGAATCATTCCCGACAGCTTCTTCCTTAATCTCTACTCGACGAATAGAACGATTGGTACGTATTAAACGCTCAGATTCAGCTGCTTTTACAGAATCATATTTATCTCCTAGTTTCAGCAACATATTTTGACGCAACACAAATTGCTTAGATTTCCCGTGTAGTGTATTTCCAGTTCTTTCAATCCATTTTGTCGGTTTTCTTGTCGTGTCCTGCAAAGAATATCCGAAAGGGTCTTGTGTTTTGTAGTAAATATTTCGAATAATTTTTCCTTGATATTTTCCATCACCTACATTATTATTGGGCTGAATAGGAAAACTCGTTGGTTTTTTCTTGAATAATAATTTTTGGTAAAACTTTCTAAACTTAGAATGATTTTTATTCTCAATTCTAACTGTATCAATTTTGACACTATCTTCTTGAGCATTAACAACTATGGATAAACTAAAAAATAGTAATCCAAAAAAAGTTAATAATATAGTTCTTTTTTTAAGCACACGTCAAGTTATAAAAGTCTAACCGCTTTTACAAATCTAGTTTTCCAATAATTTTCATCAAGGGAAGAAATGATGACACCTTTCGAAGTTGAAGAATGTACAAAACTGATTGATCCGTCATGATTAATACTTTCTACAATACCTACATGAGAGATTGAATTTCCTGAAGTATTAAAAAATATTAAATCACCTATTTTAACATTTTCGATTGTAATTTCTTTTCCATATTCAGCTTGATCACTCGAACGACGAGGCAATTCTAAATTCATTTCCTTGAAACTTACATAAACCAGTCCCGAACAATCGAAACCTGTTTTCGTAACTCCACCATATTTGTAAGGTGTTCCTAAGTAAGATTTTGCCGTTTTTAGAATTTTATTTATATCACGAGGCGCACTATCATCAGCATTTTTAGAACGAAAAACCTCTGTAGATTCGTTTTTTTTGGAAGAAGTATAAACTTTTTTAGAACCAGTTTTCTTATACGAAGTTACTTTACTACTTCCACAAGACGTCAAGAATAAACTTGCGATAATAATTGTTGTAAGGTATATGTGCTTCTTCATTTTCGATCCAGTTTTCTTCAACAAATTTTCAACGAATAAATTTACTAAATATTATCTTGCATCACCTCTGTTAACAATTGTTTGGCTCTTAAAAGACGAACTTTAACATTTGGTAAGGTCAAATTGAGTTCTTCAGCAATCTCTTTGTATGTTTTATCTTCGATATAACGCAATTCTATAATTTTTTGATAAGGTTCTCTCAATTTTGCAATAGCTTTTATCAGCGTGTCATTATCTTGTTTTAAAATCAAATGTTCTTCTGGCGAAGGATGATCTTCTAAAATTTCTAAAAAATTGGTTTCATCATCAAGAGAAATATTCAGTTTTGGAGATCTTCTGATATGATCAATCATCGTATTATGTGCGATAGAAATTACCCAAGTCGTAAAGTCAAAATCTTCGTTATATAATTTCAATTTTGTAAAAACCTTCGTAAACGTTTCTATAGCGATATCTTCGGCTTCTTCTTCGTTTCTAATCTTAGAAAATACATAATGATAAACTTTGTTCCACAAAACCTCTATCACTGCGTTCTGAGCATTTCGTTTCCCTTTTTTAGCTTCTAAAATTATGTCCTCTAATGTCATTTACTAAATCAATTATGATAAATATAACAAAATATATAGTATAAAAAAAGCTTCAATAAAAATATTGAAGCTTAAAATCTGTAGACCCACAGGGATTCGAACCCCAACTAGCGGCACCAAAAACCGATGTGCTACCGTTACACCATGGGTCTGTCCATGATTATTATGTTAAAATTGAAAAGAAAAAATTGTAGACCCACAGGGATTCGAACCCCAACTAGCGGCACCAAAAACCGATGTGCTACCGTTACACCATGGGTCTGACTAAATTTTATTTCAATTTTTGCAACTTTTCTCTTAACTAGGTTAGATAAAAATGCCTCAACAATTGCTTATCGAGGCATAAGACTTTTGTAGACCCACAGGGATTCGAACCCCAACTAGCGGCACCAAAAACCGATGTGCTACCGTTACACCATGGGTCTATGTCTTAATTGCTGTGCAAATATAGAAAGGTTTTTTAATTCACCAAAACTAATTTTACAAGTTTTTAGCTAAAACAGACGTTTTATGTGATAAGCTATTGAAAATGAATTTTAAAAAATGATTAAATTTTTTACATTTTTTTTATCAAAGCTTCATACGGATGATTTCGTTCTTGAATTTACGTTTCAAATCTTGCCCACAATCAAAAATCATTTGCTCATTTGATGGAAATGGAGCTGGTCTTCTACCAATCATATTTATATAATCTCGATCCAAAGAACGTCGATCACCTTTGTAAGTTCCGTAAGAATCTCTAAAAATAAACTGACTTGCTAAATTTTTAGAATCGATGGCTTGCTCTTTTTGATTATCGATCAAATAATATTTTGCCGTAATTGCAGCTTCCTTGATGCGTTGTACTTCTTCAAAACGACTTTTTACTGTAATATAACGATCTACCATCACGGGTTTTCCGTCTTTATCTTTTACCACTACTCCATTTTGCACCAATTCTTCTTTACCATCAACAATTTTTTTCTCAAAATTATGCACCTCAATTTTTTCTCGTTCAGGTGAAACATTTATCGTCTCAAAACTTAATTGAATTACATAATCATAAGAACTATTTAATTTTCCCGTGTAAAATTCAGTCCAATTAGAATCCAATCCATACGAATTAAAATCTAACAAATCTTTCTCTAATAGTTTAGGAATAACAACTTCTGTGTTGTTCACCAATTGCACCAAAACTTTATACATTCCGTTTGTACGAGCCGTATTCATCAAACTACGAGTATCTTTATAATTTGAATAAACACTTTCTAAAACTTGAAACTTTTGATAAGCCGTTTGTGCATTCAGTTTTCCTCCTTGATTTAGAAAAGATTTTCCTTCATCGTACAAAAATTGCGCATACTTTTCTTGAATCGTTTTATAAGCTACTGAATAATCTTTTGTTTTGAAATTATACGTTTTCCCGCTAATCGATCTTCCATCAATTCCAGCAATCGTTTTTTGTCTTTCTTGCAAACGATTAATAATTTGATACGCTTCCTGATATTTAGAAGGATTAGTCAACGTTTCGATTTGTTTCAATCTATTTTCATCTTCTTGCTGTCCTTTGTTATAAGCTTCAAAAATTAATGGAACATATTTGATTCCATTTTTCTCCGATGGATTTTTGAAATAAGCTTGCGTAGATTGTTCAAAAGCTTGCTGAAAATTACCAGAAACCAATGCTGAATTCGCCGATTTGTACGAATTACAATTTGTAAAGAATAGTAAAGAGAGCGTTAAGGCAAGTAATTTTATTTTCATATTATCAAGGTAAGTTTTTTGTTTTTTAAAAGTAAAAAGAAAGCCAATATAAATTGGCTTTTGGTTGATATTTTTTATTCTTCAAAAATAATTGAGTTGTCTCCCAAAGATTTTAATCTTACTAAAGATTCAACTCTGATATTTTCATTCAATAAGCGATCGCGTCCTTCTTGAAATGATTTCTCAATTATAAAGCCCATTCCCAAAAGGTTTGCGCCAGATTGTTTAATCAAATTTTCAACACCCAACGCTGCATTTCCATTCGCTAAAAAATCATCAATAAAAATAACATGATCATTTTCATTCAAAAATTGACTACTTACGCAAACATCGTACGTTCGGTCTTTCGTGAATGAATACACTTGCGACGCATAAAAATCTGTCATTGTTTTAGGCTTTGCTTTCTTCACAAAAACAACAGGCAAATTCAATTCTAATCCAACCATAATCGCTGGAGCAATGCCGCTTGCTTCGATTGTAATGATTTTATTAATGTTTAAATCCGAAAATCGCTGGACAAATTCCGACGCAATTGCTTTCATCAGAACAGGATCCATTTGGTGGTTGATAAAACTATCAACTTTTAGAATTCCACCATCGAAACTTTTTCCATCCTTCAGAATTCTTTCTTTTAAAAGTTCCATTTAATATTTAGTTTTTTAAAGTTTACATAGAAAAAAAGCCAGCACATTGGCTGGCTTTGATATATTTTTCAGCTTATTCCCACTCGATAGTTGCTGGTGGTTTTGAGCTGATATCGTAAGCTACACGGTTAATTCCTTTTACCTCATTGATAATTCTATTCGAAACTAATTCTAAGAATTCGTAAGGTAATTTTGACCACGTTGCTGTCATAAAATCGATCGTATTTGCAGAACGAACAACCGCCGTATATTCGTACGTACGCTCGTCTCCCATTACTCCAACAGATTTTACAGGTAATAAAACCACGAAAGCTTGAGAAACTTCGTCGTATAAATTATGTGCATAAAGCTCGTCAATAAAAATTTGATCTGCTTCTTGTAAAATACGTACTTTTTCTTCGTCTACTTCACCTAAAACACGGATTCCTAAACCTGGTCCTGGGAAAGGATGGCGGTAAACTAATTCACGAGGAATACCTAATTCTACTCCAACTTTACGTACTTCATCTTTGAATAATTCGCGTAATGGTTCTAATAATTGAAGTTTCATATCTTCTGGTAATCCACCAACATTGTGGTGAGATTTAATAGTTGCAGAAGGTCCTTTTACAGATTGCGATTCGATTACATCAGGATAAATAGTTCCTTGCGCTAAGAATGCTGCATCTTCAAATTTATTTGATTCTTCATCAAAAACAGCCACGAAATCTTTACCAATTGATTTACGTTTTGCTTCTGGTTCATCGATACCTTTCAAGTTTGTTAAGAAACGTTCTGAAGCATCTACCATTTTGATGTTCATGTTGAAGTGCTTTCCGTAATTTTCCATTACTTTTTTCCCTTCATCTTTTCTCAATAAACCAGTATCAACAAAAATACACGTTAATTGATCGCCAATTGCACGATGAATTAAAACCGCTGCAACAGAAGAATCAACACCTCCTGAAAGTCCTAAAATCACTTTTTTATCACCAACTACTTCTTTTATACGAGCAATTTCTGTTTCGATAAAATCTTTTAAAACCCAATTCTTTTCAGCCTGACAAATATTGAAAACAAAGTTTTCTAACATTGTTGAACCATATTCTGAATGTGTAACTTCTGGGTGAAATTGTACCGCAAAAATCTTTTTATCTTCGTTTGCGATTGCCGCAATATCTATATTTGATTTTCCTGAAATTGTAAATCCTATTGGCGCTGTCATCACTTCATCGAAGTGACTCATCCAAACTGTAGATTGTTCTGGAACTCCTGCGAATAAACTGTTTTGAGCTAAAACTGTTAATTCAGATTTTCCATATTCTCCTTTTTCTCCTTTCTTAACTTCTCCACCTAATAAATGCGAAATCAATTGCATTCCATAGCAAATTCCTAAAACAGGAACGCCCATTTCGAATAATTCTTTTTCTACCAAAGCGGCTTCATCTCCAAAAACTGAAGAAGGTCCTCCTGATAAAATAATTCCTTTTGGATTGTGTTTTTTGATTTCTTCGATCGAAGTGTTGTAGGGAATAATTTCTGTATAAACTCCAAATTCTCGAATTCGGCGCGCGATTAATTGATTGTATTGCGAGCCAAAATCTAAAATAATAATTCCTTGCGTCATTGTGTTTGTCTTTGTGCAAAATTAAGTGAAATTCGGCGCAATCACAATTTTATTCACGTCATTTTTCATTCTTTTGGGCAGATTTTTATAGTTTTCCAAGAACTTAATATTTTCATAACTTTAAAACCGATTAATCGAAATAATTTTACCTTGAAAAAACAATTCATCATGAAAAAAATTATATTTACTGCCTTAACAACCTTTATGCTTACAAACATGGCAAATGCTCAAAAAATTATTGCTCATCGTGGTTATTGGGACACCGAAAACAACGCAAAAAATTCGATTAAATCATTAAAATCTGCACAAGAAATTGGTGCTTATGGTTCTGAATTTGATGTATTAATTAGTGCTGATGATGTTTTGATGGTGAATCATGATGATCATTACCAAGGTCATACAATCGAAACTACAAATTCTTCTCTTTTAAAAACGTTGAAATTGGCTAACAACGAAAACATGCCAACTTTAGAAGAATATTTTGAACAAGGAAAAAAGAATAAGAATGTCAAATTAATTTTCGAATTAAAACCTCACTCATCAAAAGAAAATGAAGATCGTGCAGTAAAAAAAGCGATTGAAATCATCAAAAAACATAAAGTAGAAAAACAAGTTGAAATCATTTCATTTAGTAAAAATATTTGTGATGAATTTAAGAAATTAGCACCAAAATTTCACGTTTCTTATTTAGCCGGAGATTTGTCTCCTCAAGAAGTAAAAGAGAGAAATTGGAATGGAATTGATTATCATTACAGCATTTTTCAGAAAAATCCTACTTGGGTGAAAGAAGCGAAAAACTTGGGATTATTGGTTAATGTTTGGACAGTTAACGACCCAAAAGTGATGCAAGAAATGATCGATATGAAAGCTGATTATATTACAACTGACAAACCTTTGATTTTAAAAGAAATTTTGACTAAATAAATTAGTATATTTAGCGGAATAAGAAATCATTTTATGCCTCAACTTAATTCATTCGAAATCTATTCATTTACAACATTGAACCAAATTCATAAAGAGTATATTTTTAAAATTTGGAACAACGAATATCCTATTAATTTGGCTTTTGAGAGTTTACAGGACACCGAAAATTATTTGAATAGTTTGATTGAAGCGAAACATTTTTTTGCTGTAGATGAAAACAATCAAATGCGAGCTTGGGCGGTTATTTTTGAAAGAGATTATGAAAAATGGTTTGCAATAATTGTGGATAGCGAGTTGCATCAAATTGGTTTGGGACGTAAAATTCTTAATCGATTAAAAACATTTTCGACAGAACTAAATGGTTGGGTAATCGACCATGAAAAAGATACAAAAGCGAATGGAGAGCCTTATTGTTCTCCGTTGGCTTTTTACATGAAAAATGATTTCAATTTACTTCCTGAAATTCGTTTGGAATTAGAGAAAATTTCTGCGGTTAAAATTAATTGGAGAGAGTAATAAAACAAAAAAGAGAAGCTTATTAACTTCTCTTTTCTATTTTATTCTCCTAAAACCTTTTCCAAATCAGTGCTTCCTTGTATATTTCGCATTTGTCGCTCTATATGACTAGCGCGTCTACTGATAAAAGACGAAGGCGGATTCACATTATATTTTCGTGGCAATGGCAAAGCTGCTGCAATTCGAGCCGCTTCATTTTTGGTTAAATCTTTAGCTGGTTTATTAAAATAATATTCTGAAGCTGCTTCAACTCCAAAAACACCAATTCCCATTTCTGAAGTGTTCAAATACATTTCTAAAATACGTTGTTTGCCCCAAATTTTTTCGATCATAAACGTAAAATAAACTTCCAATCCTTTTCTCAACCAAGAACGACCTTGCCACAAAAACACATTTTTCGCTACTTGTTGAGAAATCGTAGAACCTCCACGAAGTTTTTTACCTTCTTTATTTTTTTCGATCGCTTCCTGTATTCCATCCATATCAAATCCATTGTGTACAGGAAACTTTTGATCTTCGGAACCAATTACAGCCAATTTTATATTTCGTCCCATTTCGTCATAGGAAATATAATCGCGCTTAAATTTTCCTTGTTCAAAACCTTGCTGAACTTGCGTAATCGTGAACGGCGGATTAATCCACTTTAACACAACAATGTATACAAGATGAGCTACAAAAAGATAAATTACAACCTTACGAATAAATTTAAACATTTTATTTCTTTAAATTATGAAAGCAAAGTTATACGATTTATTGAATTTTGAAAATAAAAAAAGCTCCAAAAATGGAGCTTATATTTCTATTCTTTATTTTTTCTCAACTTTCGTTGAACCAGATGTGGGAGCTAATTTTTCTTTTGCAACATCTTTCACGTTTTTTAACTCAGCGTTTACAGGCTCAATCAATGATTTTGTAGGACTTTCATTTCCTCTGTGACACATTACACATGTTACAACATTGATCATTTCAGGATTTTTTGCATTTTCCCAATTGAAATTTTTCGCGTTAATATCACGTGTCATTACAATCATATGACGTGAAAATTCCTTTTCTTTTTTTGCATCACTTGCAAAATCCATCTTTTTCGTATCTGGATTTTCGGCGTGGCAAAAATTACATTTCACTCCTAAAGCAGCGTTGTATCCGCGCATCAAACCTTTCAAACTATCTTCCGAAATGTTTTGTGGTAACACTTTTAGATTTTTCCATTCTGAACTTGAAATTGCTTTTCCTGTGTCAATTTGACGAGAAGTCGTAAACGAAAAAATACTAAACATCAACGCTACAACTACCAAAGAAACCATTATTCTATTTGTTTTCATTTGTAATAATTTTGTTTATAAAAGGTAAAACAAATCTTAAACTGAATAAACCCTTCAGAAAAATTTGGAATAATTTTAAATAAAACCTTTAATGAATTAAAAATAAATCAATTAAAATCTCCAAACTAGTAAACGCGAAATTTTATTCCCTTGTTGCATATTTACAATTCGGTAATCTCTTACTTTTTCACGTTTCAAAATACCTTCCAAAATTCGAACATTTTCTTTCTTAGAAACCAATGTTGTAAACCATTTTACTTGATGTTTATAATCCGCACTTTCTTTTATCATTTTCGTGATAAACAGACGCTCTCCTCCTCTACACCAAAGCTCAGAATTATTCCCACCAAAGTTTTGAATTGGTTTTTGATCAGATTTTTGACCTAAGTTTTTCAGTTTACGCATTGTTTGCTCCATCACTTCTTGATTCGATCTAAAAAATGGAGGATTACAAATTGTAATATCAAATTTTTCGCCTTGTTTGATGATTTTTTTGAAAATATTGTTTGGATTAAATTGCATTCTAATCTCAACTTTGTTACGTAATCGAGCATTTTTCTTGACAATTTCTTCCGCATTTTTGAAAGAAGCATAATCCAACTCTGCGCCAACAAAGTTCCAGTCGTATTCGTAATTTCCAATAATCGGATAAATACAATTCGCTCCAACACCAACATCCAAGACTTTTACATCTTTTCCACGCGGAATTACACCATCAAAACTTTCACCCAAAATATCGGCAACATAATGAATATAATCGGCGCGACCAGGAATTGGTGGACACAAATTATCTTTTGGCAATTCCCAATAATCAATATCATAATATGTTTTCAACAACGCTTTATTCAACGCTTTTACAGCTTCTCTATCCGAGAAATTAATCGTTGGTTCGTTCTCTTTATTGGGTTTGATATATTTGGAAAGTGGGGAATAAATCGCACACAATTTTTCGAAATTATAAGGCGCTAAATGACGATTGCGCGAATGTAATTTTTTTAATTTACTCTTCTTTTCGGGAGTATTCATACAAAAATATTTATGCAAAAATAAGACAACCTTTGCAGTTTTCTGCAAAGGTTGTTTTTGAATTCGTTTATTTTAATTGTTTTTGTAGCGTTTCGATTTGTTTCAAAAGATGATGAATCACTTCTAAACCTTCTATATTAACGCCCAAATTATAATGAAATTCAATAAATCGTTCGATTAATTTCAAATCATTTTCTTCGATAAAATATTCTTGGTTACGCTCGTGCAAAACAACCAAATCATTTTTATACAAATCAATCACAAATTGAGGTTCAATCTGATGATATTTACTAAACTGAATAACAGATATCGTTACATTTTTCATGGTTTTAAGCTTTTTTAAGTGAACGTAATTTCTCGAATAATTCTTTTTCTTCTGCTGATAAATTAGTTGGAGTTTTTACTGAAAATGTCACATACAAATCTCCAAATTGATCATCTTTCTTATAAATTGGTAAACCTTTTCCTTTCAATTTAACCTTTTTATTATTCTCTGTTCCTTCTTTTATTGGAACTTTCACTTTTCCAGAAAGTGTATCAATCATCGCTTCTCCACCCAAAATTGCATCGTATAAGTCGATTTCAACAATTGTAGATAAATCTGCTCCATTAACTTCAAAAGACGTATTATTTTCGATATGAAACGTGATATACAAATCTCCATTTGGACCATTGTTATAACCTTTTCCTCCGTGACCTTTTATCTTAATCGTTTGCCCATCTTCTACTCCAGCTGGAATTGTAATTCGTATATTTTTACCATTCACAGCAAAAGTTTGTTTATGCGAAGTCAATGTATCTGTCAAATTTAGTGTCAAACTGGCATTAACATCTTGCCCTTTATAACCTGTTGATCTACTCCTTCCTTCGCGTCCAAACATCGAACTGAAAAAATCTGAATAGCCATCAAAATCACCAAAACCTTCAGCTCCATCAAAATCGCTATTACTATATTGATATTGTTGCTGTTGTTGTTGCTGACGAGCTTTTTCATATTCTTCACCATGTTGCCAATTTTCTCCATATTTATCGTATTTTTTACGTTTTTCTGGATCGCTCAACACTTCGTTTGCTTCATTTAATTCTTTAAATTTCTGTGCAGCTTCATCGTTATTTGGATTAAGATCGGGATGATACTTACGTGCCAATTTCCGATAAGCTTTTTTTATCTCATCTTGTGATGCGGTCTTTTGCAGACCTAATGTTGTATAATAATCTATAAAAGCCATAGTAATAATAAGTTTGTGTGGTAATTTAATCAAAATCAGTTCCAATTTTTTCAAAACTGACAATACGACTTATTCTTTTTTATCTATTTTAAACCTTTTAATATTTTATCCGAAAAAGATAAATTTATTATGATTAATTCATAAATTTTCAAAAATAATTTGGATATATTCAAAAAAATCAATTATTTTTCATTTATAAAAGAAAGTTATGAATAGAAAAAATTTTTCGAAAAATATATTAATTGGATCGGCGGTTGGTGACGCATTAGGAGTTCCAGTTGAGTTTAAAAGTAGGCAATATTTACAACAAAATCCTGTCACAGATATGATGGGTTATGGAACATACAATATGCCTCCTGGCACTTTTTCTGACGATAGTTCGATGATGTTTTGCTTGGCTGAATCGTTGTGTAATGGTTATAATGTGAATGATATTGCAGAAAAATTTCAGATGTGGATGCACGAAGGTTATTGGACGGCTGACGGAGAAGTCTTTGATGTTGGAATTTCTACACGAAAAGCAATAAATCGTTTACGAGTTGTAAAAAATCCAATTGAGGCTGGTTCTACATCCGAATCTGATAATGGAAATGGATCGTTAATGCGTATTCTTCCTTTAGCAATTTTCACGAAAGATTTATCGATTGATGAACGCTGTGAAATCGTCAAAGAAGTTTCTTCTATCACGCATGCGCACAATCGTTCTGTTTTGGCGTGTATTTATTATATTGAATTTGCGTTGAACGTTTTAGATGCCGAAAATCTAGAAGAAGCTTATCTGAACACAAATTTTTGGTTAAAATTATTCTTAGAAGAAAATGAAATTTATAAAAATGAATTTACATATTTCGAACGAATTTTAAGTGGAAAACTAATTGATTTAAAAGAAGATGAAATTAAATCAACTGGTTATGTCATGGATAGTTTAGAAGCTTCTATTTGGTGTTTGCTACATACAAGTTCGTATAAAGATTGTGTTTTGAAAGCGGTGAATTTAGGACATGATACCGATACAATTGCTTGTATTGCTGGTGGAATTGCAGGGATTTATTATGATGCAGAAACAATTCCGACCAATTGGATTGAGCAATTAGCGCGAGTGAATGATATTTTACATTTAGCAGAACAATTGGAAGAAAAATATGAATTTTAGAAAGCTTGAACTATTCTAAATTCACCAAAAACATTTTCGTAAATTTGCAAAATGGAAAGTCAAAAAAATAATCCATTACACGGAAAACGTTTAGACGATATTATCGAAGAATTAGTAATTTATTACGGCGGTTGGGAAGGTTTGGGAAATCAAATTAACATCAGATGTTTTAATGATAATCCAAGTTTGAAATCATCGTTGAAATTTCTTCGAAAAACAGATTGGGCACGTGCAAAAGTAGAAGAATTGTACATTAAGAAAATTGCAAAATAATGAGTGCAACTATTCTTGAAGAAAAGATTTTTATTGATTCTGAGCTCTTAACCAATATCGAAGAAGAAAGTCAGGTTATTATACATTGTTGTATGGCGGCAGATGAATATGCAAATGCTGCACGTATTTGGCCTTCTACTTTTATTATTGATAATCAATCAGGAAAACGTTGTCAATTGGTTTTTGCGGACGGAATTACAATGTATCCAAATTGGACGTATATCGAAGAAGGTTCGTCTCTTCATTTCACTTTAATTTTTAATGGTTTGCCAAAAAGTTGTCAATCATTTGATTTAGTCGAAATTATTCCGCAAGCTGGAGGATTTGAATATCGAAAAATAAATCGAAATAAAAGCGATGTTTATCACGTCGAATTTTCAGAATAAATTAAAAAAAATGCGTTTCATTTGAAACGCATTTTTTAATAATATAAACTGTATTTTTTATTGAATTACTCCAATATCATTTCGATAATATTCGTAATCAAAATGTACTTTTTTGATGTTTTCGTAAGCAGTTTCACGTGCTTCTTCTAATGTATTTCCTAATCCAACTATGTTGATTACGCGTCCACCAGAAGTAACAATTTGTTCACCTGATAATTTTGCACCAGCAATAAAATTAGGACAAGTTACATTTTCTAAACCACGAATCTCAAAACCTTTGTCGTAATTTCCTGGATATCCTCCCGAAACCATCACCACACAACACGCATGTTGATTTTTGAAAGTCAAGTCAAAATCTTCTCCTTTAATTGCTTTATTTACAACCTCAGCCAAATCATTTTCTAACAAAGGTAAAGTTGTTTGCGTTTCTGGATCGCCCATTCTTAGGTTATATTCCAACAAATAAACACCTTTTGTTGTAATCATCAATCCAAAGAAAATAACACCAGCAAACTCTGATCTTTCCTTAATTAAACCACATTTTGTTGGCTCCATAATTTCTTCTTCGAACATTTTGAAATGCTCTTCCGTAAACAATGGATTTGGAGCGATAACGCCCATTCCACCAGTATTAAGACCAGTTTCTCCTTCACCAATTTTCTTGTGATCTTTTGCCGAAACAAATGGAACGATTTTTTTCCCGTTAAAGAAAGACAAAATAGAGGCTTCAAAACCTTCTAAATATTCTTCAATAACCACTTCGTTTCCTGCATCACCAAAGGTTTTATCTTCCATGATATCCAAAACAGCTTGTTTTGCTTCTTCAAAATCTTGGCAGATAATAACTCCTTTTCCAGCCGCTAAACCAGAGGCTTTCACTACAATTGGATAATCTTGTGTTTTCAAATAATCAATCGCCAACATTGGTCCTTGAAAATTTTTATATTTTGCTGTTTTCACACCATATTTATCCATAAAATCCTTCGCAAAAGCTTTAGAAGCTTCTAATTGCGCAGCTGCTTTATGAGGTCCAAAAACATTTAAATTCTCTTTCTGAAAAATATCAACGATACCTTCTGCTAATTCAGCTTCTGGTCCAACAAAAGTTAAATCGATTTGATTTTCTTTCGCGAAATTTTTCATTTCTTCAATCGAAGAAACTGAAACGTTTGTTCCGATTTGAGCTGTTCCTGCATTTCCTGGAATAAAAAACAATTCTAAATCTTGTCCTTTTTGCTTGAAATCTTCAGCAAACTTCCATCCTATTGCATGTTCACGACCACCTGAACCGATTACTAAGATGCGAGTTGCGGTTTGCGATTCGCGGTTTGCGCTATTATTTTGTTCCATTGTTTTTCTTTGTTAAATAGTTTTGAAAATTTTTATTCATTCTACAATAATGATCAATTAATTCTAAAGCTTCATTTAATTCTGACTCTGTTATATAATTCAACTCAAAAGCTATTATTAATTGAGCTTCAACCTCAAAATCAGAACCTTTTGAAATAGATAGAAAATTAATCATTTGCTGATTTGAATTTCTTCCAGAACCTTCTGCGATATTTGAAAGAATTGAAACAACTGCTCTTTTTATTTGAACAGTTAATCCATACTTTTCTGATTCTGGAAATTTATTAGAAAGATTATAAACCAGTCTTAAAATTTCCAAACTTTTTTGCCATATGTCTAAATTTCTATAACTTCTCATTTACACTAAGTTAATCTTAAATTCCAACATCGCAAAACGAATATCGCATATCGAATTTTAGTGCATAAAATGTCTCATTCCTGTGAAAACCATCGGAATTTCGCGTTCATTACAAGCATCGATAGACTCTTGATCTTTGATTGATCCTCCTGGTTGAATAATTGCTTTAATTCCATTTTCTGCTGCAAAATCAGCTACATCACGGAAAGGGAAAAATGCATCTGAAGCTAAAACTAAATCATCTTCCACTTTTTCTTTTGCACGTGCAATCGCTTGTTGAGCCGCCCAAATACGATTCGTTTGACCTCCACCGATTCCGTAAGCTTGACCATTTGTCGCTACAACAATCGCGTTAGATTTTACCCATTTTACAATTTTTTGAGCAAAAACTAAATCAGTCATTTGACGATCTGTTGGTTGAGCTTCTGTTACAACTTTAAGATCTGTTGAAAACTGATTATCTGTAGACTGAACAATTAATCCTCCATCAACTTTTACGTAAGTTACTTTATCCGACACAGGATTCTTCACTTTGATGATACGTAAATTTTTCTTTTGTTTAAAAATTTCTAACGCTTCTTCTGTAAATGAAGGTGCAATTACAATTTCTAAGAAAATTTTATTTAATTCAACCGCAGTTTTTCCATCAACTTCTCTATTGAAAGCGATGATTCCACCGAAAATTGACATTGGATCACATTCATACGCTTTTTCATAAGCTTCTAAAACATTCTCTCCAATTGCCACTCCACAAGGCGTTGAATGTTTCACTGCACAACAAGTTGTTTCCTCAAATTCTGAAACCACTTTATAAGCCAAATCCATATCACGAATATTGTTGAAAGAAAGTTCTTTTCCTTGTAAATATTCGAAATCTTTCATTGCGCCATTTTTCGTTTTATCAACATAATAAGCTGCTTTTTGATGTGGATTTTCTCCATAACGTAAATCCATCACTTTCTCGTAAGAAGACTCTAAAAATTGAGGAAAATCTTCTCCTAAAATGTAAGTAGAAATCGCCGCATCATAAGCAGAAGTTAAGTTGAATACTTTACCAGCA
Organism: Empedobacter sp. R132-2; assembly: GCF_030324375.1. Classification (NCBI taxonomy): domain Bacteria; kingdom Pseudomonadati; phylum Bacteroidota; class Flavobacteriia; order Flavobacteriales; family Weeksellaceae; genus Empedobacter; species Empedobacter sp. R132-2. The sequence goes on along the minus strand of NZ_JACAGG010000018.1, from coordinate 19,946 downwards.
CATAATTTACGCGTTTCGATAGAAGTTGAACCATTCTCACGAATTTCATTCATCACTACTTCATAATCATTCACATCCGTTACAACTGTTACATCATAAAAATTCTTTGCAGAAGAACGTAACATTGATGGACCACCGATATCAATAAATTCAATCATTTCCGCTTCAGAAAGACCTGTATTCATCTTTTCGAAGAAAGGATAAAGATTTACAATAACGATATCAATTGGGTTAATTCCATGTTCCGCAATTGTTGCCATATGATTTTCGTCCGAACGACGCGCCATAATACCACCATGAATTGCAGGATGTAAAGATTTTACGCGACCATCTAAAATCTCAGGAAAACCAGTTACATCTTTTACTTCTGTAACTTCGATTCCGTTGTCTTGTAAATGTTTGAATGTTCCTCCAGTTGATAAGATTTTGTAATCTTGTTCAACCAAGAATTTTGCAAATTCTAACAAGTTCGACTTGTCCGAAACACTTATTAGCGCTTGTTTTTGCATTGTGTTTAGTTTTTAAAGTTTATTGTTTGTTTACTATTTTATTGGAAATGAAAAACCTCAATGTACACAACATTGAGGCATTCTATATTTTATGCTTCGCTGATTTGCTTGATTGCCTTAATGTAGATTTCACTTTCTACCTCAGCAACTTTACGCTGTAAATCTGCTACTTCATCACCTTCTTCAATTTCAAAAATTCCTTGACAAATAATTTGTCCTTCGTCTACACCAGCCGTTACAAAATGTACAGTTGCTCCTGATGTTTTTTCACCAGCTTCTAAAACTGCTTTGTGAACTTTCGCGCCATACATTCCTTTTCCACCAAATTTTGGTAATAATGCAGGATGAATATTAATCATTTTCGAGCCCCATTTCGAGGTAAATTCTGGAGATAATATGGTTAAAAAACCTGCCAAAACAATAAGGTCGATTTCTTCTCCTTCTAAATTATGTTCAGCATCTTCCGAAAAAGTTTTTCGGTCTAAGACATACGTTCGGATATCTTTATCCAACGATCGTTCTATTGCATAACAATCTCGGTCTGCCATTACCATCGAAATCTCGACATTTGGTAACGTTCCGTCTTCAACTGCATCAATAATATTTTGAAGATTTGTTCCGCCACCGGAAACAAATACAGCTATTTTCATGTTTGTTTGTAAGTAATCTTGTTTGTTTTACAAAGATAAGATTTTAGTTGATGCAAGTCGAAAAATATAACGTGGATTTAATCTATTTATTAATGATTTATTCACAATTAAAAACAAGAAAGGCTATCTCAAATTGAAATAGCCTTTTGAAAATATTTTTTAGTGCCCTTGAGTTCCGTCAACTCCATGTGCGTGTCCGTGAGATAATTCTTCCTCAGTTGCTGGACGAACATTAAGAATTTCAACTTCAAATTCTAATGTTTTTCCTGCCATTGGAGGATTCAAATCTGCAATTACAGCCTCTTCTGTCACTTCTACAACTGAAGCACGGAATTGATTTCCTGCATCATCAGTCAAAGGTAAAATTGCTCCAACTGGTGGCAATCCAGATTCTTTGAACATATCTAAAGGTAATTGAGCAACAGCTTCTTCTACTCTTTCACCGTATCCTTCTGCTGGAGTAATTACGAATGATTTTTTATCACCAATTGTTAATTCTTTTAATTCTTCTTCAAATTTTGGAATCATCATTCCAGCTCCAAATAAAAAAGTTAATGGCTCTTCTGTATTTGATTGTTCTACAAATACTTTTTCACCATTCGCTTCGATGGTATGTAATGAGTAGTTTACTGAAACTACATTATTGTTTTCTATTGACATAAATTGTAAATTATGGATGCTTTTAAAAAGCGTTCATTTTTAATACTTATCTTTTAACAACAACTATTCCTTTCGAATAATTTGACCAATTTTGTCAGTTATTTAGATTTTTGAACTGACAATTTTTATTTAATCTATAAAAAGTAATGCTTTTTTGATGTCTTCATAACCAATTTCACCATTGAAATAATCATAAATTGGTTTTAAAACTTTATTCTCTTCAAATTCGATTTCACTATACGCTAATCGAACTTTATCAATAATTTTATCAGAAGGTTTAAATTTTGAATAATCCAAATCAGGCTCACTTTCTTTGATTTTACCAATATGATCGACAATTGCTGAAGTAGTTAAACCTCTTTTCTCTGCGATTTGATCTAAAGACAAACCTTCTTTCACATATTCTAATGTAATTTCGTAAGTCGATTTCTTTTGTCCTTTTTCTTTGGTTTTATTCTTTTCGATATTTTTTGCAATTTGTTTTTTATCCAAAGTTCCACCAGAATATCGGATAAAAGCAGCCCAAGAGTTTTGCAATTCTTTTTCATCTAGAAACTCATCCATTTCATTCGATAAAACCTGAAAACGTCTATCAGCCTTCATTGCAAGTGAATCAATTTCTAAAGCTGTTTGATTCAATCCGTGTAACATCAACGAATTTAAATCTCGTAAACGTGAAAGTGCAACATACCCTTGTCCTTTTTCGAACGCTTTTGATAAATCAATAAACGCAGAATCTAACGTCATTCCTTGTGATTTATGAATCGTAATCGCCCAAGCCAAACGCAACGGAACTTGTGTAAATGAAGCCAATGCTTTTCCGCTTTCGTCCTCTATTGCCCACGTTTCTGGTTTTGCAATGTAAAATTCTCCATCTAATGTTTTGATAATTGGCTCGTCTTTTTCAGTATACCCCGAAACATTTCCAAGCGTTCCGTTTACAAAACCAACTTCGAAATTGTTACGAACAAACATCACTTTCGCTCCTATCTTCAATTCTAAAACTTCTTCTGCTAAAACAGATTTTTTAAGAACCTCAACCAAAGCTGGATTTCCCGCAACTTTTGCTTCAAATGTTTTGGAAGATGAATCAATATTAATCAATTGACCTTTATTAATTCGGTCCACATCCATATTATGTGTATACAAACGAGTTTGTGAATCTATTTCATCTGGAAAATATTCGATTCGAGTTTCTAATAAATCAACTGTTTTTTGCGAAATATTCCCCGAACGAATTTCATTCAAAATATCATTCAATGCATTATTTGTTTGACGATATTGCTCTGTCAAATAACAAATATGCACTTTTGCTTGAACCCAAGCATCGGACATAAAACAGAATTTATCTTTCGATTCTTCCCACTCTTCACCAATCGGCGGTAACTGGAAAAAATCACCCGAAAAAATTACTTGAACACCTCCAAAAGGTTCATCGTTTTGTTTGAAAAACTTCAAAACATAATCAACCGCATCCAACTGATTTCGGTGCAGCATCGAGATTTCATCAATAATTAAGACTTTTACTTTGTCCATTTTATCTCGGAAATATTTCTTGTCGCGAAGCGAAGCCAAATATCGATCAGAAACATAATCTTTTATTCCAATTCCAGCCCAAGAATGTATCGTTTGACCATTCATGTGCGTCGCAGCAATTCCCGTAGAAGCCGTTATAGCAACAGGAACGCCATGTTGTTTAAGATATTGAATGTATTGATTTAACACATAAGTTTTTCCGGCACCCGCAGAACCTGTTAAAAATACATTTCGACCAGATTTTAGAATTGCCAAAGCCTTTGATTGTTGCATAACTTATGAGTGAATTTGGAGTTTTTTGAATGAAATGCAAAGATACGAAGATTGAATGAGGTGAGGAAATGCTTAATAAATTAAAAAAAAGAAAATGAATTAACTTTAAAAGCTATTGTATTTTAATTAAGCTTTTTTATTTAAGAAAAAAACTACAAAATTTTATAACAAGGATCAATCTTAATCAAAAACAAATAATCCCAAAAAATAAAAAAACCGGATAAGAAATCTTATCCGGCTTTTTTAAACTATTTAATCTACTATTTCAATATAATTTTGTCAGCACCTTCTTGAATTTCTCCAATCAACGCACTTCCATCAATAATATTCAATACTTTTTCAGCATCAGTTTGGTCAACGATGACAACCATTCCAACACCCATATTAAATGTTCCAAACATTTCGTTTTCTGCAATTCCTCCGCGTTTAGCTAATTCTTGCATCACTGTTGGTACATTTATTTTTGCTTTTTCTATTACAGCAGTTAATCCGTCATTTATAATACGAGGAACATTCTCGATTAATCCACCTCCTGTAATATGAGCAATTCCAGACATTTCGATTCCAGCATCTTTGATTTTGAAAATATCATTTTGATATAATTTTGTTGGAACTAATAATGTTTCGAACAAAGGTTTACCTTCAAATTCTTCGTTAAAATCTGGGAAAACTTTACGAACCAAAGAGAATCCATTCGAATGGAAACCACTTGATGGTAACGCAATAATTACTTGTCCAGCTTTTATTTTAGAACCATCGATAATTTCATCTCGTTCTACTACTCCAACACAAAATCCAGCAACATCATAATCACCAACTTGGTACATTCCTGGCATTTCTGCTGTTTCTCCACCAATTAATGCTGTTCCAGTTTCTTTACACGCTTGTGCAATTCCACCTACAATTTCTGCTGCGATATCAGAATCTAATTTTCCACAAGCTAAATAATCTAAGAAAAATAATGGTTTTGCTCCATGACACAAAATATCATTTGCACACATCGCGAAACAATCAATCCCAACTGTATCGTAAACTTTAGAATCTAAAGCCACACGTAGTTTAGTTCCTACACCATCGGTTCCTGATACCAAAACAGGATTTTTGTAACCTCCTAATTGGTAAAATGCACCAAAACTTCCAATTCCATTCAACACGTTTGAATTGTGTGTTGCTGCAACTGCATCTTTAATTTTCGATACCGTTTGATAACCTTCTTCCTTATCTACTCCGGCTTGTTTATATGTATTGCTCATTTTAATTATGATTTAGTTTTTCGAAATACGAGATTCGAAATTCGTATAACTTATTAATCTATATGCAAAGGTTTTACCTCTTTACATTCTTCATTAGAATAATTTACGGGATATTTTTCTGTAAAACATCCAAAACAATGTTCTTTACTTCCTAATAAATCAATCAGATTATCAACTGTTAAGAAATCTAACGAATCGACATTCAAATAATCTTCAACCTCTTTAATTGACTTATTTCCTGAAATTAAATCTGCTTTAGAAGGCATATCAATTCCTAAATAACAAGGTGCAATAATTGGAGGCGAAGCAGAACGGAAATGAATTTCTTTTGCTCCTGCTTCTTTTAAGATTTTGATTAAAAGTTTCGAAGTTGTTCCACGTACAATCGAATCATCTAAAACAACCAAACGTTTTCCTTTGATTTTATTTTTGATGGGATTCAATTTTAAGTTGACCACACGTTCACGCATTTCTTGTGAAGGAACGATAAACGAACGCGACATATAACGATTCTTAATCAAAATTGGTTCGTAAGGAATACCCGAAGCTTCTGAATAACCAATTGCAGACGGGATCCCAGAATCTGGAACACCAATTACAATATCGGCAGCAACAGGAGATTGTTCGTATAATTTTCGACCAGATTCTACACGTAAATCGTAGATTTCATTTCCTTCGATATTCGAGTCAGGACGTGCAAAATAAATGTACTCAAAAGCACAAATATTACGCTGCGTTGGTTGATTTAATGAATAAGATTTCAAACCTTGTTCATTTACAACAATCAATTCACCTGGCTCTACATCACGGATAAATTCAGCTCCGACAGCGTCTAATGCACATGTTTCTGAACAGAAAACATAGGCATCGTCCAATTTTCCTAAACATAAAGGACGAATACCATTTGGATCGCGAAAAGCTGCCATTTGATTATTCGCTAATAACAAAACCGAATAAGCTCCTTTTACCTTTTCTGTACCTTTCTGTATAGCTTCTACAATATCTAAATGCGAATATTTTTGAATAGAACGTAATAAAACCTCCGTATCCGAAGTTGCTAAAAATGGTAAACCTTCTGCTTCTAATTCAGCTCTTAATGCTTCAACTTCAATTAAATTTCCGTTATGAGCAATAGAGAAATGAGGTTTTCCATAAATATTGTACGTGTAAAGTGGCTGAATGTTACGACGACTTCCACCTCCAGCAGTTGTGTAGCGTGTATGTCCAATCGCAGCATTTCCTTGGTATTCTTCAATCTCGGCTTCCATTGTTTTGAAAACGTCTAATACCAATCCTGTTTTTTTCACCGTTTTAATGTTTCCATCTTTCAAGAAAGAAACACCACACGCTTCCTGTCCACGGTGTTGAAGCGCAAATAAACCAAACTGTGCAATAGAATATGTGTTGATATTATTTGGCGAATAAACCCCAAAAACACCACATTCTTCGTTTACACTATCCACAGTATCGGCTGCATATTTTTTTAATAAATTTCTTTCGTAGAAATTCGTTAAATATTCAGCTTTTAATTGGCTTTTATGTAATTTTTTATCAATCATTATAGAATGAAAAAAATGTTTATTTTAAAACTTCTGTCAAACGATTATATACTTCGTGATAAGCTTCTGAAACATCACCTAAATCACGACGAAAACGGTCTTTATCTAATTTTTTTCCTGTTTCAACATCCCATAAACGACATGTGTCTGGAGAAATTTCGTCAGCTAAAATGATATTACCATCAACATCTTTACCAAATTCAATTTTAAAATCAGCTAAAATTAATCCAGCTTTTAAGAACAATTCTTTCAACGCTTCGTTAATTACTTCTGTTTGTGTGTACATTTCATCTAACTCATCATATGTTGCAGCTCCTAATAAAACCGCATGATGATCGTTGATTAATGGATCTCCTAATTCATCTTTTTTGTAACAGATATCAAAAATTGTAACTGGAGATTTCGCTCCTTCTTCTAATCCTAAACGTTGAGCCATAGACCCAGCTACATAGTTGCGCACAACCATTTCAATTGGAATAATTGATACTTTTTTCACCAATTGCTCACGATCATTCAACTGCTCGATGAAATGAGTTTTAACTCCTTTTTCAATCAAATAGTTGAAAATTAAAGTCGAAATTTTGTTGTTCATTTCTCCTTTGTCCTCAACAGTTCCGCGCTTTTGTGCATTAAATGCAGTTGCGTCATCTTTGTAATAAACAATTACTTTGTCTGCTTCCTCTGTTGAGTAAACTTGTTTTGCTTTCCCTTCGTAAATGAAGTCTTTTTTTGTTAAGCTCATCGTTGTTGTTTGTTTTTTCGAAGCTCGATTTTCGAAATTCAAAGTTAAAATTCATCTAACTTCTAGTTTCTTATTTCTAACTTCATTACATCGTTTTTTTGTTTTGTTTGAAATGAAAAAGTCCACTTCGTGTTTGTTGTTTGTTTTGAAAATTAACTTGTTCAAGGTTAACTTTCGAGATTAATTTCGATTGGTTCAGGATCGAAATTGGTATTAGTTTGTTGTTTGTTTCTTTTTTTAGTATTTAGATGTTAGATATTTAATATTTAGATTTTTTTTCTTCTACCTTATTTCTAACTTCAAAATTCCTTATTTTATTTTCAATGTCAAGCTGAATTCAGTTCAGCTTCTCACTTTTTTAAGATGAGTTCCTGAAACAAGTTCAGGATGACTCAAACTTTATTCTTCAATTGTCATTCTGAATGAAGCCTTGGCGTAATGAAAAATCTTTTTAGATTCCTCAACAAACTCTAAATGACATTTTTTATTTAATTTTTAGAAGTTAAATTTTCTCATATCTAACTTCTAATATCTCATATCTATAATCTACCCTCTAAAATACTCCACCGCATTTTTGAAGATATTCATATATCCATTTCCTGGAATGTTCTTGAATAATCCTTCTTCGTAACGCTCTGGATGTCCCATTCGTCCGTAAACTTTTCCACAAGGCGATACAATTCCTTCTACCGCAAACGTAGATCCATTTGGATTATAAGGCATTTTTCCAGCTAATTTTCCATCCAAATCTACAAACTGAGTTGCGATTTGTCCTTTATCAATTAACTTTTCTAATTCAACCTCATTTGCTACGAAACGACCTTCTCCATGCGAAAATGGAATCCAGAATTCTTGTCCCTCCATTCCTTTTAACCAAGGTGAATGCGATTTATTCACTCTCACTTTCGCTAATTGTGTAATGTGACGACCAATTTCGTTGAACGTTAATGTTGGTGTATCTTCTTCTAAATCTTGAATACGTCCATAAGGCAATAATCCTGATTTAATCAATGCTTGGAAACCATTACAGATTCCTAAAACCAATCCATCGCGCTCTAATAAATTGTGAATTGCATTTTTGATTTTCTCATTACGTAAAACCGTTGCAATAAATTTACCTGATCCATCTGGCTCATCAGCAGCTGAAAAACCTCCTGGTACAAAGAAAATATTGGCTTGATTGATTTCATTTACAAAAGCAACAACTGATTCTTCAACATCTTGTTGTGTTAAATTACGGAAAGGCAAAGTCGAAACAATAGCTCCTTCTCTACGGAACGCTTTTGCTGAATCATACTCTGAATTTGTTCCTGGGAAAATTGGAATGAAAACTTTTGGGTTTTCTACTTTATGATCTGCGAAGGCAAAACAAATTTGCTCTGCTTTTAAATCTTTTTCTTCAACAACTGTTTCAGTAGTTGATTTATATGGAAACAATGAATTGAATGTTTCTTTCCATTGTTGTTTTAATTCTTTCAAATTAATTTCTTCTCCATTAAAGTTGAATGAAGTTGAATCATTTGTTTGACCTAAAACATGATAATTTTGAGCAATTTCAACAGGAATATTTAAATCATCTGAATGTTCAATTACAATCGAAGCTGGATAATATTTTGCTAAATCTAAATCAGTCTTGATTTCAAATCCGATTTCATTGCCAAAAGCCATATTCGCTACAGTTTCTGCAATTCCACCAAATTTAACCGTCATCATTGATTTTACATCAGCATTAATTGTTCCGATAAAATCAAAAATAGCTTTTGTATTTGCTTCGTCGATTAAATAATCTTCTGTTAATGTTGGAATAAAAACTGAAAGTTTAGAATTCTTTTCAACTAAAGTTCCTTGTACAATTTTTTTAGCCAAAGAAGGTGCAACTGCAAAAGAAATCAACGTTGGCGGAACATCAATATCTTGGTAAGAACCAGACATCGAATCTTTACCTCCAATTGCAGGAATTCCGAACTGTTTTTGTGCTTCAATCGTTCCTAATAAGGCCGCAAATGGTTTTCCCCAACGCGTAGCTTCATCACGTAATTTTTCAAAATATTCTTGAAAAGTTAAACGAATATCAGCGTAATTTCCGCCAGCAGCAACAATTTTTGTCATCGAATCAATTACCGCAAAATAAGCTCCGTGATAATTTGACCAACGAGAAATTGTAGGATTGTAACCAAATGAAGCAATAGAAACTGCATTTGTAAATCCGTCTGTTGGGAATTTTTGTACCGAAACATCTTCTGGTGTATCCATTGTTTGTCCACCAAAAGCATTCAAAATAGTAGAACGTCCAACGTTATTGTCAAACATTTCTACCATACCTTTTTGCGACGCATGATTTAACTCTTGCATCATTGCAATAAAAGCTTCTTTATTGAAGGCTTTATTCTCAAAAGGATTTGTATATTCTTCGTCCGTAACTTCGATTTTAGCTTGTTTGCGAACGCCATTTGTATCTAAAAATTTACGGTCTAATTCAACAATTTTTGTTCCTTTCCAAACCAAAGTCATTGTATCATCTCCCGTTACCTCTGCAACACAAGTCGCATCAAGGTTTTCTTCTTTTGCTAATGCTATAAATGTTTCCACATCTTTTGCCTCAACCGCAACAGCCATACGTTCCTGAGATTCAGAAATCGCTAATTCTGTTCCGTTTAATCCAGCATATTTCAATGGAACTAAATCTAAATCAACATTAATTCCTCGTGCAATTTCACCAATTGCAACAGAAACACCTCCCGCACCAAAATCGTTACATTTTTTGATTAATGCTAAAACGTCTGGATTACGGAATAAACGTTGAATTTTACGTTCAACAATTGCATTTCCTTTTTGAACTTCTGCTGATAAATCGTCTAATTTTAAACCATCGTGTGTTTTAGATGAACCTGATGCTCCACCTACTCCATCACGACCTGTTGCTCCACCTAATAAAATAATTCGGTCACCTGAAACGGGTTCTTCACGACGAACATATTCTTTTTTTACAGCTCCAGCCACAAAACCAACTTCCATGCGTTTTGCTTTGTATCCTTCATCGTAAATTTCTTTCACAAAAGTTGTCGCTAAACCAATTTGATTTCCATAAGAACTGTATCCGTTTGCTGCTTCTTTAGAGATTTTACGTTGTGGTAATTTACCTGGTAACGTATCTTCAATTTTTTCTAAAGGATTTGCAGCACCTGTAATACGCATAGCTTGGAAAACGTAAGAACGTCCACTCAAAGGGTCGCGTATTGCTCCACCAACACATGTCGAAGCTCCACCAAATGGTTCCACTTCTGTTGGGTGATTATGTGTTTCGTTTTTGAATTGTAATAACCATTCTTCTTCAACACCATCTACATCGATTGGAACGACAATAGAACATGCGTTAATTTCTTCAGAAACATCAATATTTTTCACAACTCCTGTACGAGAAAGATATTTTCCCATCACAGTTGCTAAATCCATCAAACGAATTGGTTTAGTTATTCCTAATTCTTGACGAACTTGTTGGTAATAATCGAATGTTTTTTGAAGTGTTTCGTTAAATTTAGAATTAAATTGAACATCTGTAATCTCCGTCTCAAAAGTTGTATGACGACAGTGATCAGACCAATAAGTATCTAAAACTTTTAACTCAGTTTCGGTTGGATTACGATTGATTGATTTGAAATAGTCTTGAATAAAAACTAAATCATCCATCTCTAACGATAATCCAAATTGGTTGTAAATGTCATGTAGTTTATTTTCGTCAGCAGAAATAAAACCTTCAATAATTGGAACTTCTGTAGCTTCTGGATTAGCTGGAATTTCCATTTTTGAAAGATCTTTCTCGCGCGACTCAATTGGATTGATTAAGTAATCTTTTACTTTCTTTAAATCTTCCACAGACAAATCATCATTGAAAACATATAGTAAACCAGATTTTACGGTTACATTTTCAACATTCATCAACACTAAACATTGTTCCGAAGAATCATCGCGTTGATTATATTGACCTGGTAAAAATTCGGTTGCAAAATAATTTTTAGAATAAGGAATGCTTTCGTTAACTGCATCTTCTACGTATTTGAAAACAACGTCTGTCACAGGATCGACAAACACCTTATTTTGAACCTCTTGTAATTGGCTTTCTTCTATATTAAATAGATCATAAATAACAAAAACCTTGCACACAATTGTAGGTACAAGGTTTTTGAGTTCTATTGTAGTCTTCTGACTGATAACGTCAAAATTTGATTTCTTCTGAATGAAAAGTCTGTGGTTCATTGTATTGTTTGCTGTACTATTTGGTTTAATGTGTTTAAACCATTTGTATCATCTACATCAACAAACAAACTATTTTCTAACGAGAGTGGTTCAAGACTCATTTTGTAGAAAAAAAATTCATTTGTAGTGGCAATTTTTTATGGTCTGCCGTAGAGACGCTCAACCTTATTATGAGCTATACAAATGTTGTAAACTTTAAAAACTAAATCACCTTTAAAAGTGAACTGCAAAATTAAACATTTTAATTAGTAAAATCAAATCTAAATCAACAATATTTTATTTAATTTTTTGGTTAAATATTTTTCTTAAAATTTAAGCATGATTATCAATCAAATGTCCCTTTTTACAACAAAAAAATCCTTATCAAAATTGATAAGGATTTTTCGTTTTCCGTAATTATCTTGTAATTGTCAAATCGTATTCGTTGTCTGATTCATCATATTTATATGATAATTTCATATTGAAATCTTGCATAAACTTTTTGCAAAACGTTTCTATATTTAATGAATCTGGAAAAGTAGCTTTGTTAACTGTCATAAACAAAGTTGTCCAACTTGTATTGTCTTTAAAAATTGTAGAGAATCTTTTCTCCCAATATGTTAAAAACTTTTCTTCTTTTTCATTGATTAATATCTCTTCCATTCTACCTACTTTATAAACCAATTACAAATTTACAACTATTTCTAATCAAAACCATTTTTTCACGAATTATTAACGTTTTCAGTTTCTATCTTTCATTCAAGAATCGCAAACTTAAGATTCGCTTAAGATTCACTTTTCCATGTTAATAATCTATTAAATATCAAGATATTTGAACAATAATTCAAAAACAAAATGTTTACAAATAATTTAAAAGGACGTTACAGTATTTTACTATTTTTCAGTTCGTTATTTATTCTAATTTCATTTATTCTACGCCTAATTTTTGCAATTTGGGTAAAAAGTGATTTCGATTGGAATATTGGCTCGTTATTGCACACTATTTTTTATGGATTGGTGTACGACATTAGCGTTGTAAGCTGTTTCACGTTATTCTTATCATTTTATTTTATGATTTTACCAAACAAATTCGTCAATTCATTATTTGATCGAACTTTCGTGTATTTCGTTTATACATTGTATTTGGTAATCATTTATTTTACATTTTTTGCCGAAGTTACATTTTGGGACGAATTCAAAAGCCGATTCAATTTTATTGCGGTCGATTATTTAATTTATACATACGAAGTTGTTAAAAATATTCAAGAATCATATCCTTTACCAGTTTTAATTGGCGGAATTGTTTTAATTACTGGCTTAACAATTTTTGCAACAAAAAAAGGTTACTTCTTTTACAATACATTTCATAACAAGCCAAAAACAAGTCAAAAAATTGGCGTTTTTGTGTTCAATTTAGTACTTGTGGTTGGCTCATTGTTTCTTTTAAATAATGATAGTAGTTCAACTTCAGAAAACCGATACAACAACGAAATTTCAAAAGCGGGAATCTTTTCTTTCTTTTCTGCTTTCCGAAATAATCATTTAAAATATGACGAACATTATAAATCTATTCCTATTGAAGATGCTTTTGCAGTGATTAAATCTGAATTGCAAGATTCAAAAACTGTTTTCGATCAACAATTCAAAAATCCAATACGAAGAACAATTTTAGCGAGTAATCCGTCACAAGCAGAACAAAAACCAAACGTGATTTTTGTGTTAATGGAAAGTATGAGCGCTTCATTTTTGCAAGAGCAATTCAACGGAAAATCAATCACTCCAAACCTCAACGATATAGCGAATAACAGCATTTATTTTTCAAATATGTTTGCAAACGGAACGCGAACCGTTCGTGGAATGGAAGCTGTTACATTATCAATTCCTCCTACGCCTGGAAATAGTATTGTGAAGCGTATTGATAATCAAAATTTATATACCATTTCGAATGTTTTCAAAGCAAAAGGTTACCACAATATGTTCTTTTATGGTGGCGATGGATATTTTGACAATATGAATGCGTTTTATGGTGGAAATGGTTTTGACATTTACGATCGCGGCCGTGGTAGCGTTTTGAGTGATAAAATCAATACTAATCGATACAATATTAATGATGATGAAGTTACTTTTGAAAATGCTTGGGGAATTGCCGATGATGATATTTACAGAAAAGTGATCAAAGTTGCCGATGGGAAATACAAAACAAAACAACCATTTTTTGCATTTGTGATGTCAACTTCAAACCACAAACCTTATACGTACGAAGATGGAAAAATTGATATTCCGTCTGGAACTGGTCGACCTGGAGCTGTAAAATATGCCGATTATGCAATTGGAGATTTAATTGCAAAAGCGAAAACAAAACCTTGGTTCAGCAATACCGTTTTTGTGTTTATTGCCGATCACTGTGCAAGTAGCGCAGGTAAAGATGCAATTGATGTAAAAAATCATCACATTCCGGCATTTATCTATAATTTAAAATCGCACGCAAACGAAAATGTCACAAAAGAAGTTTCTCAAATTGATATTTTCCCAACATTATTTTCGTTGTTCAATTGGAAATATACGTCTCAATTTTATGGAAAAGACATCTTCGATCCGCAATACAAATCGCGTTCTTTTGTTGGTACGTATATTAAATTGGGAATGAAAAAAGGCAAAGATGTTTCGATTTTATCCGATCAAAAGAAAATCAATCAATACAAATGGATTGATAAAAATTTAATTGATACAAAGGTTGATCCTATTTTCGAGCGTTCTATCATATCTAATTATCAAACAGCCGATTATTTATTTAGCAATCATTTATTAAATGAAAAATAAAATCATTTTTATCATCAATCCTATTGCTGGAAAGGGAAAAGGACGAATAATTGAAACTGAAATTCAACACTATTTTAGTCAAAAAAATGTTGATTTCGAAACATTTTTAACTGAAAATATTGGTCATGCAACTGAAATTACAAATCAAGTTCTGACAAAAAATCCTGAAATCATAGTAGCTTGTGGCGGCGACGGAACGATAAACGAAGTCGCTCAAGCCTTGGTTGGTAGCAATGTTGCTTTGGGAATTATTCCGATTGGTTCAGGAAATGGATTAGCGGCTAATTTGAACATTCCTAAAACCACAGAAAAAGCTTTTGAAACGATTTTGAATGCAAAAATCAATAAAATTGATGCAGGAAAAATCAACGAAAATTACTTTTTTAGCAATATGGGATTGGGAATTGATGCAGATGTGATTAACAATTATGCTCAAACCAAAACCAGAAACTTTTTGGGATATGTAACTGCCAGTACAAAAGCGATTTTTAACTTTCAACCGAAAAAATTTAGCATCGAATTAGATGATCAACATACATTAGATGATGATTTTTATTTTGTGTTCTGCTCTAACTCTAACGAAGCGGGTTATGGCATCTCATTTTCACCCAATGCAAAATTAAATGATGGAAAATTAGACTTTCTTGCAGTAAAAAAGCTTAATTTTATACAACAAATTCAGTTTTCGGCTAATGTTTTAGGAAAACGAATTGAAAAAATGAAGCAAGCAAAAGTATTGCAAGTCAATTCAGTAAAATTCAATTCCAACCAACCTAAAACAATTGCTCAAGTTGATGGTGAAGCTGTTATTTTTAACCAAAATTCGATTGAAGTTTCGATTGTTCCGAATGCTTTGAATGTTATTGTTCCGAATTAGAAAATGAACAAACCAAAAGTTTTAATTGTTGAAGATGAATTGGGAATTGCCAATTTTATGCTTCAAGGTTTAGAAGAAGAAAATTTATCGCCAACGCACTGTTTAAGCGGCGAAGATGCTTTAGTGAAAATAAATAACGAGAAATTTGATGTTATTTTGTTAGATTGGATGATGTTAAATATTTCGGGCTTAGACGTTTGTAAAGCAATCCGAAATTCTGAAAATATGAACCAAAAAACACCAATTATTTTCATTACAGCGAAAGATACAGTTCAAGATACGATTGAAGGTTTGAATGCTGGTGCAAATGACTACATCAAAAAACCATTTGATTTTAATGAATTGGTAGCACGAATTAACGTTTATCTTCGTCAAAATGAATCGAATAATCTTTTGAATTTCGGAAATATTTCAATCAATCCAGAAACACATCAGACTTTTTTAGATAATAATTTAGTTGAATTAACATTAAAAGAATTTCAACTTTTAGCTTACCTTTTCAAAAATAAAAACCGAATTTGTACACGCAAAGAAATCATTGAAAACGTTTGGCACATTCATTTTGAATATGATACAAGTGTGATTGATGTTTTTATTAATGCGATTCGTAAAAAATTAAATCTAAAAAAAGATGATCCGCGCTTACATACTATTCGTGGCGTGGGTTATATAACAAACGATGTTTAAAAAATTATCTGTAAAAAATAGAATAGCAACCTTTTACAGCATTTTATTTTCTGCTGTTTTACTCATTATTTTTGGGTTAATTTTCTTTGTTGTAAATAGGGGAATTAACAAAACAATGTACGAAACGTTAGAGGAAGAAATTAACAGTCACGTCGATTATGTGTTACACGAACCTACATTTACAAGTTTTGTACAACCGCGCGAATGGGAAGAAGTAGAACATACAGACATTGCGCTGAATCCTGTTTTTATCTCAATTTATGATAAAAATTTCAACTTAGTTGAAAGTTCTCCAAACATGGTTCAAAATCAATTGGATTGGAACAATGAAGAACCAGAAAACAAGCCATTTTATGCTGAATATAATTCAATTCAGTTATTAATTTCTCAAGCAAAATTGATTCATCATGGCGAAGTTGTTGGTTATTTAGTAATAGGCGTTTCTACAAAACACAATCAATTAGCATTGGATTATTTAAAAACTGCCTTACTTATTATCTTTCCTATTTCGGTTTTATTGACGTTTCTTTTAGCTCGTTTTATTGCGGCTAAATCGATTAAACCTGTTTTCAATGTGATTCATACAGCGCAATCGATCACCGAAAATAATCTTTCAGAACGCATTCAATTACCTAAAAATAAAGATGAATTATTTCAACTTTCAGTGACAATAAATTCACTGTTAGATCGATTAGAGTTTCAAATTTTAAAAGCTAAACAGTTCTCGGCTGATGCTTCGCATGAACTTCGAACACCTTTGGCGATTATAAAGGGAACATTGGAAATTTTGATTCGACGCGAACGCACGCCTGAGCAATACAATGAAAAAATAGATTACACATTGAAACAAGTGAATCGTTTGGATCGTTTGGTAGAACAATTTTTATTGATTTCTCGCGTAGAAAATAATAGTTTGGAGCTAAAAACTTCATTATTTGAACTAAAATCAGAAGTTTTAAAATCAATTGAACGTTTTGATGTTTTGTTACAAGAAAAACAAATTTCTGTCGATACGGAACAACTTCAAGCTTTTGAAATTGATAATTACCAAGAATTTTTTGAGATTATTATAGATAACATTATATCAAATGCTATAAAATATTCTAACTTAAAAGGTCAAATAACAATTCTTTCTAACATCGAAAATGATTGCTATGAATTAATTTTTGAAGACAATGGAATTGGAATGAATCAAGAAGATTTAAAATTTGTTCAAGAACGATTTTTCCGCATTAAAAATGATTCAACACTCCATATTTCTGGTTCTGGATTAGGTCTAAATATTGCAACACAATTAGCTAAAATGTCAGATATTAAAATGCGAATTGAGAGTAAGCAAAGTACTGGAACTAAGATTATTTTAACGTTGGATATTGAAAATTTTTAAGTAACTTCAATTCATCAAAAAATAACAAAATGAACCAACACGAATATACAAACGGAGAAATTACTATAATCTGGAAGCCTGAATTATGTCAACATGCAGGCATTTGCGTAAAACTACTGCCAAATGTATATAATCCGAAAAAAAACCTTGACTAAAGACAGAAAATGCAAGTAGTGACGAACTTATCAAACAAGTTCATCAATGTCCTTCAGGTGCGTTGAGTATAAAGTAGTAAAATAAATATTTTAGCATTTTATGTTTCTATGTAGCTAATCTTTAACTTCCCTCTGATTTCTTATTCATTAAATAAAGTTCGTATATTCGCAAAATCAAAATTTAAGTAAGACACAATGTAAAAAATAATTTCTTTCAGACAAATCAGAACAACAACCTCAAAACGGTTGCTGTATTGTTTCACTTCTAAAGAAAGGAATTATGCTTACTTTACAAAATATTTCATATCTACATCCAAACAAGAATATACTGTTTAGCGACATTAATTTAACAGTACAAAATCAAGAAAAAATTGCTTTAATTGGTAACAACGGAGTAGGAAAATCTACTTTATTGAAAATTATCGCTAAAAAATATCAACCATCAAATGGTCTAATAAACATTGAAACTGAACCTTATTATGTTCCACAAATTTTCGGACAATTCAATCAGTTGACGATCGCTCAAGTACTGAAAATCGAAGATAAATTAAGTGCTTTGAACGAAATCTTAAACGGAAACACAAGTGAAGATAATTTCAATTCACTCGATGATGATTGGACAATCGAAGACCGTTGCAATGAAGCATTAAGTTATTGGCAACTCAACGATTTGGACTTGAATCAAAAAATGGAAACTCTAAGTGGTGGACAAAAAACAAAAGTTTTTTTAGCTGGAATTTCCATTCATCAGCCCGAATTAATTTTATTGGATGAACCTAGCAATCATCTCGATAATGTAAGTCGTCAACTTTTATATGATCTAGTTCTCGATACAAAAAGCACGTTAATCATCGTAAGCCACGACAGAAAACTTCTAAACCTTCTAAATAGTGTTTATGAGTTAAGTAAAAACGGGATTAAAGTTTATGGTGGAAATTACGACTTTTATAAAGCTCAAAAACAGATTGAAAACAATGCCTTGAATCAAGATATTCAAAGCAAAGAAAAAGCATTGCGGAAAGCCAAAGAGAAAGAACGAGATACTTTAGAACGACAACAAAAATTGGATAATCGTGGAAAAAGTAAACAAGAAAAATCAGGTGTTGCTCGAATAATGATGAACACTTTGCGAAATAATGCCGAAAATAGTACATCAAAATTAAAAGGTGTTCATGCAGAAAAAATTAATGGAATTTCTCAAGATTTACAAACGCTTCGCTCCTCTTTATCTCCTTTAGATAAAATGAAATTTGGTTTTGATCATTCAGACTTACATAAAGGAAAAGTTTTATTTACCGCAACTAACGTTAACTTTAGTTATAACGATAAACTGATTTGGAAAAACAACTTAAATTTTGAGATTACAAGTCGCGAACGCATTGCATTAAAAGGAAAAAACGGTTCAGGGAAAACCACGTTGATAAAGCTTATTTTAGGTAAGATAAAACCGCAAAAAGGAACAATTTATCGAGCAGAAAATAAATCCATTTACATTGACCAAGATTATTCGTTACTTAATAATAAACTAAAAGTTTATGAGCAAGCACAACAATTCAATACCTCAGCATTACAAGAACATGAAATCAAGATTCGTTTAAACCGATTTTTATTTTCAAAAGACGACTGAGAGAAACCTTGCTTAATGTTGAGTGGTGGTGAAAGAATGCGTTTATTACTTTGTTGTTTAACAATAAACAGTAAAGCTCCTGACATTATTATTTTGGACGAACCTACCAATAATTTGGATATTCAGAACATTGAAATTTTGACAAAAGCTATAAACGAATATCAAGGAACGCTAATCGTTGTATCACACGACGAAGCATTTTTGGAACAAATAAAAATAGAACGGACGATTGATTTATAAAAAACATAGTAAATAATCAAATTCCTTTCAATGGATTCAAAAGTTACTCAATCCCACATTCGATATATTTTTGGAATTCTTGAAAAAGTTTGAAGAAGAAAAAAATAATGAGTTTATAAAAGCTATATGCATAAAATAATACCTTCATTGTTCACAAGTAATAAGAATGCATTCAATTTTAATCATAGACGATAAAACAAAAATCAGAACACTCCTAGCTCGAATTAGAAGGTTTTGAAATACATCAAGCAGAAAATTTAAAATCAGGGATAAAAAAAATTAAAACACTTACTCCTGAAGTTATTTTATGTGATGTAAAATTACCTGATGGTAATGGTGTTGAGTTTGCAAAAGAAGTCAAAGAACAAATTTTAATTGTAATGGAAGCTTAACGAGCAGAAACTCCATAGCCCAACTTTGTAGAAAATATAGTATAAGTCAATCTCAATTTTATAAGTGGAATAAAGAATTTTTAGAAGCAGGTAAAAAGCGATTATCGGGTGATATAACTCGAGAAAAAACGTAAAACATTTCTGTTGCTATCTGCAAACTTCTTTCTGCATACACTTTTGATTGCTCTGCTGTATGGTCTGAAACTTTAGGATCTTCAAATGTTATCGGTATTCTTTTTTCAGCTCCTGCAATAAACGGACAATCTCCAGTTTTGAAGCGTAAAAATCTCGATTAAGAAGATTATTTACAGTTAAATAATTATGTTTAGAATTTGTTGTAACTCTA